>JBDKTH010001244.1:0-8113 GCA_039680305.1 Thermoguttaceae bacterium
GAGTATTTGCGTGACTACGGCCTTCTCAGGGATGCTGACTTCAAAAGCGTCGGCCGGAAGAGGCGAGTTCACCCGGAGCCTGGTAACCGTAAGCGTCGCGCCGAAACCGTCTTCCGTGGGCTCACGATCAGGTGAGCCCAAGAGCTTGTGTGTGATGACCGCTGGGAATGGGACCCCGCCGCAATCACGAAACTCAGTCACTTCTTGTTCGTGGAGAACCGGAACATACTGCCCGGCGTCGTTCCTCGCCGAATGCGTATCACAGTACGTGGCCTTTTGAACGAGAAAGCCTTTGTTCGCGTTTACCAAGAGATCCACGTAGCTGCCGCCTTGGGCGGCGTTCGAACCCGAGGTCGGACAGGCGGCATGGATCATCCAAAGCGTGTCTCCGGCCTCGCTCACCTGCTTGTCCTTGAGCGACACGTTCCACTTGGCAATGACCTCGGCCAGCGTCAGCGGATCCGACCTCGTGCCCAGCCGAATATACTGCAGGAATTCTAGCGATTCGTTGTTCTGCACGAGCATCCGCGGAACCTGCGGGCTGAGCGTTACGGTCGCCCATGGGTCGGTTGTTCGCCCGTGGATTCTCCAGCGATGGGCCGTTGTGCCGTCAAGGATGCAATCCCGAATCTCCCCGTCGGGATAAGGCTGTCGAAACCGCTCCATGGTCCCGTTCTTGCACCAACGGTATCCCGCCGTCCGGTTTTCGGTGCGTTGCCCTTGGCGGACGATGACGCTTTTGATCTCATAACTCACATCCACCGTCTGGATTCGATCCCATGCGGCGGTGTTCGCCTTGGCGATGTCGGCCAACGACGGGCGTCGGTCGGCGTTTTTCGTCTCAGCCCCCGAGCCGGCGTGAAGAGGCAGAACCACGAGGAAGGCGATCAGCAGGCTGGGCGCACGTGCCATGCAAGGAGTCCTTCCGTGGTCAAGGCCGGCAAAGAATAAAAAAAGAGGCAGCGCCACGTCCTGTTTTGCTACCTCTCAATCATAGCTTGGTTGGCCACATCCATTCGGCCGGTCCCGTTGTGCATGAAGATATCCGGAACCCAGGAAATGTCAACCCCAGTCATTGAGATGCCGCATGCGAAATGCAATCCGCGCCTGGTGCTGTCAATGCTAGCAGTTGCCGAGGAGGCGTGGCTTGGCATTGCCGGCTCATGACGCTCGAGGGATTGGTGCACGTATCGCCGCGGTGAGCCGCAATGCTGTTCAATCGGTTGGCGCAAGTCTTTGTTTAGCCCGGTCGCTTGCGACCGGAGGAAAGCAGACGTTCGCGTCGGCACCACAACCGATTGAACGGTATTGCGGTTAGCCGCGGCACTTCCGCAAGGCGTCGGCCAATCGCTCATACTGAGCCAGGCTGTTGTAGGCCTGCGCCGAAACCCGTACGAGCAACTGCGGCGCGGCTGGCCAGTAGAACACTGGCACTTCAATGCCGAACGCTTCGAGCAAGCGAGTCTGAAGCGGGTGAACCTCGATCAGCGGCATGACCGGTTCGCTCTTCGACTCGTCGGGCAAGCGCACGGCAGCCATCGAGCCGAGCATCGCGTCGGGGCAGGGGGGCGCAAGACCGAGCGCGTCGCATAGCACCTGCCGGGCCTGGACCGCCAACGCGTGGTTTTGCCGCATCAGGCCGTCAAGCCCCTCGCCGGTGAGCTTTTGGAGGAACCGGATCGAATCGCCCACGCAGAGCCAGGGCGTCGGGTGGACGGTGCCAGGCCAGTCAAAGGCTACGTGGAGCGGCGGCCGGCCGGACCGTGGCATGTTGAACCCGTGGCTGATCACCACCGGCTGAAGCCCAGCCTGCTTGTCCGCCCGGACGTGCAAAAAGCCGGCCCCCTTGGGTGAGCAGAGCCATTTGTGCAGGTTGGCACCGTAGTAGGCGGCGTTGATCTGCTGCAGGTCGACCGGAACCATGCCCGGGGCGTGGGCGCCGTCAACCAGCGTGTCGACGCCCCGGCGGTCTAGCTCGGCCACCAGCCGCTGGATCGGAAAGATCATCGCCGTGGGGCTGGTCACATGATCGAGCATCGCCAGCCGGGTGCGGGGCGTGACGCACCGCAAGACGGCCTCGACGATCTCGTCCGGCGAGCCGACCTCCAGCGGCACCTGGGCCGTGACCACCGTGGCCCCGCTCCGCTGGGCCACATAGTGGACCACGTTGCGGCAGGCGTTGTAGGCGTGGTTGGTCACCAACAACTCGTCGGCCGGCTCGAAGGAGAGCGACCGCAGCACGCTGTTGACCGCCTCCGTGACGTTCCGCACAAAGACCAGGTCGGCCCACTCGGCGCCAAGAAGCTCGGCCAACGTCCGGCGCGACTCGTCCAACAGCGGCGGCAGTTCCCGCAGGAAGAACCGGACCGGCTCGGCCTCCATCTGTTGGCGGAGCTGCTGCTGTCGCTGGAGCACCGCCCGCGGGCAAGCCCCGAACGATCCGTGGTTGAGCATGGCGACCTGCGGATCGAGGGCCCACTCGGCGGCATAAGGGGACGAGGCGGAGTGATGGTGTTGCATAGCGATTGTGCGTAACTCCAGCATCAAATGGCCGTGCGAACGCGCTGAGCCACGTAGCGGTGGGGTGGTCCCTACGCTCTGTTTCTGCAGGAACACCAAACGCGGGGCAAGCCCCCATGCCGTTCAATCGGTTGACGCAAGTCTCCGTTTAGCCCGGTCGCTTGCGACCGGAGGGGGGCTTTGGGGCTTGCCCACCACGACGCGGCTCCACTCATTTGATTCAAGAGGGCTCACTTCACCACGAAGTTCACCATCCGGCCCGGAACCACGACGGTTTTGACGACCGTCTTACCCTCCAGCAACTCGGCGATCCGGCTATCACCACGTGCGGCGGCTTCCAGGGCATCGCGATCGGTGCCGGCGGGGACCTGAATCCGGCCACGGAGCTTGCCGTTGACCTGGACCGGCACCTCGACCGTGTCTTCCTTGATCGACGCTTCATCGTAGGTCGGCCAGGGCTCATAGGCCAGCGTCTGGTCGTGGCCCAGAAGCTGCCAGAGCTCCTCGGCCAGGTGCGGGGCATACGGCGACAGGAGGAGCACGAACGACTCGACCGCCGCCTTGGGCCGCGCGTCGGCCTTGGTGAAGAAGTTGGTGAACTCCATCATCCGGGCGATCGCTGTGTTGAACGACATCTGCTCGATGTCCTGGGTGACGGCCTTGATCGTCTTGTGGAGCATCCGGCTCTGCTCGGCCGTGGGCTCGACGTCCACGACGTTCGAACTGAGCCGTGTCTCTTCCGCCCGATCGTCGACGATCATGCGCCAGACGCGGTCCAAAAAGTTCCGCACGCCGTTGACGCCTTCCATGCTCCACGGCTTGACCGCTTCCAGCGGCCCCATGAACATCTCATAGAGCCGCAGCGAGTCGGCCCCGTAGTCCTTGACGACCTCGTCGGGATTGACCACGTTGCCCCGGCTTTTCGACATCTTATAGGCCCGGCTTTCCAGCCGGATCGACGGCTCGGCCTTGAGCACGAACCCTTCGCCCTGCTTTTCGGCCTGGTCCGCAGATAGCTTCTGGGGCGTGACCGACTCGCCGGCGCTCTTGGTCACGGCGCCTTCCTCGGTATCCTTGACGTCCGACGCACTGACCCACTGGCCGTCGCCCTTCTTGTAGCCGGTGAACTCCATCTCGCCGAGGATCATCCCCTGGTTGACCAGTTTCTGGAACGGCTCGACCGTGCTGATATAGCCGCGGTCGTACAAGACCTTGTGCCAGAATCGGGCGTAGAGCAGGTGCAGCACGGCGTGCTCCGCCCCGCCCACGTACAGGTCGACCGGCATCCAGGCCTTTTCGACCTGGGGATCGATCAGGGCCTTCTTGTTCTCGGGATCGAGAAACCGCAGGTAATACCAGCAGGAGCCGGCCCACTGCGGCATCGTGTTCGTTTCCCGCTTGTAGCGTTTGCCGTCGCGCTCGACGAAAAGCCAGTCCTCGGGCGCCTTTTCCAGCGGCGGCTGGGGCGAGTCGTGGGTGGCGTCGAAGGTCATCTTTTCGGGCAGGTCGACGGGCAGTTCGTCGGGCGAGACCGCGCGGAGCAGGCCGGTCGGATTGCCGTGGGCGTCCAACTCGTGGAGCAACGGGAATGGCTCGCCCCAGAAATGCTGGCGGCTGAAGAGCCAGTCGCGGAGCTTGTAGTTGACCGCTGCCCGGCCCATCCCCTTGTTGGTCAGATCCTCGGCAATGGCTTGCTTAAACTCGGGGGTCGACAGGCCGTTGAACCGGCCGGAATTGATCGCGATGCCGTCGGCCGTAAACGCCACCCGGCCGGCCATCGCGTCCTCACGCGAGACCTCGGCCGAGTCGCCCGGGTCGACCACGGGGATGATCGGCAGGTTGAACTCCTTGGCAAACTCGAAGTCGCGCGTGTCGTGGGCCGGCACGGCCATGATCGCCCCGGTGCCGTAGCTGATCAACACGTAGTCGGCGATCCAAATCGGCGTGGCCTTGCCGTTGACCGGGTTGACCGCATAGGAACCGGTGAACACGCCCGTCTTTTCCTTGGCCAGATCGGTGCGGTCCAGATCGCTCTTGCGCGACGCCTGCTCGCAGTAGCGGCGCACGGCCTCGGCCTGGGCCGGCTGGGTCAGCCGCTCGACCAGCGGATGCTCGGGGGCGATCACCATGTAAGTGGCCCCAAAAAGCGTGTCGGGCCGCGTGGTGTAGATCCGCAGCACGCCCGGCTCCGGCTTGCGCGCGAAGCCTTTTTCGATCCGGTCGACGACCCAATACTCGAACTCCTCTTGCGACGGCATCCCGTCGGCCGTGCGCGTCGTGCCGACGAAGAAGTCGACCTCCGCTCCCGTGCTCCGGCCGATCCAGTTGCGCTGCAGGAGCTTGATGCTCTCCGACCAGTTCAGCAGATCAAGGTCCTTGTCGAGCCGGTCGGCGTAGGCCGTGATCCGCATCATCCACTGACGCATCGGCAGGCGCACGACCGGATGGCCGCCGCGCTCGCTGACGCCGCCGATGACCTCCTCGTTGGCCAATACCGTGCCCAAGGCCGGGCACCAGTTCACCGGCGCTTCGAGCTGGTAGGCCAGCCGGTGCTCGTCCTGGTAGCGACGCACGGCCGTCTCGCCCTGGGCGGCGATCTCCGCGGGGATCGGCAGCTCCGCGATCGGCCGGCCCTTCTGCTGTTGATAGTCATACCAGGTGTCGAAGATCACCAGGAAGATGAACTGCGTCCAGCGGAAGTAGTCAACATCGGTCGTGGCCACTTCCCGGTCCCAGTCGTAGCTGAAGCCGAGCATCTTCAACTGGCGGCGGAAGTTGTCAATATTCTTCTCGGTGGTGATCCGCGGGTGGGTCCCCGTCTTCTTGGCGTGCTGCTCGGCCGGCAGACCGATGGCGTCCCAGCCCATGGGGTGCATCACGCTCTTGCCTAGCATGCGATTGTAGCGGCAGACGATGTCGGTCGCCGTATACCCCTCAGGGTGACCAACATGGAGACCGTTCCCACTCGGATAGGGGAACATGTCGAGGACATAGAGCTTTGGGCCCTTGGGCAAATGCGGGGCCTTGAACGTGCGGTGCTCTTCCCAGTACTTTTGCCACTTCGGTTCGATCAGTGCCGGGTTATAGCGAGGCATATTGGTCTTCACTCAAGAGGGGTAGCGCGGAAACGAAAGCGTGATTTTACTCCTTTCGGGTCGCAACGGCAAACGCAGCTGGCAACTGATCTTGAGTCGTCGGGCGATTTGCGTTACAAGCCCGCGGTCTACCTTTCTTTGCCGTCTTGTCGGCGTGTCTCGTCTGTTTTTCGGCCAGGAGGCATCTCGATGCGCCTGCTTGCTGCGATCCTGTTGTCCATCGCCCTTGCCACGGTCGCTTCGGCCGAGGAACTCACCTTTCCCTATAAGGCCTACGTCACCTCCAACGAGGTCTATGTTCGGAGCGGTCCGGGAAAGAACTACTATCCGACCAGCAAACTGGCCTCCGGCACCGAAGTCGAAGTCTACCGGCATGATCCGGGTGGCTGGTACGCCGTTCGCCCCCCGGAGGGGAGCTTCGCCTGGGTCTCGGGACGCTATCTCCAGGTGACCAGCGACGGATTGGCCAAGGTGGCGGCCGAGGAAGTGGCGGCCCGGGTCGGGAGCGAGTTTAGCGACATCCGTGACGTGATCCAGGTCCGCCTGCACCGCGGCGAAGTGGTGGAGGTCTTGGACAAGAAACAATTTGGCAGCGGCGCGGATGCTGGCACCTGGTACAAGATCGCGCCGCCGTCGGGGGAGTTCCGGTGGGTGTCGGGCAAGTTCGTCGATCCCGACTTCCCCAGAGACGGCCTGCGCAAGTCCTCGGCCGAGAACAATCCCCTGCTCCATCCCACGCCGCCCGCCGGTTCGACCGCCTCGAAGGCTCCGGCAACAAGCCCGACGCCAGTCCAAGCGGCGGCGCCGGCTGCCGAGGCGTGGGGGCCGTCGAAAGTCGTGCCCTCGGTCGCCGGTCCGCTCGGCTCGACCGTCCGCCGGGACGAGCCGCCGCGTGCTGGCGGCCCCCGGCAGTTCCACGATCCCGACGACCCGCGAGTCGCCAACAAACCGACGCGACAGCTCTCGCCCGAGGAGTTTCAGGATGAACTCGACAAGCTGGAAATGGACCTGTCAGTGATGGTCGTCGAAGAGCCCACCGTGTGGAACTTCGACGAGGTTGCGGTGCGGGCCAAGACCCTGCTGCTCGAAGCCGAGACCGCCGTCGAACGGGGCCGGGCGCGGACGCTTCTGAACAAGATCGCCCAGTCGGAAGATATCAAGCAGCGTTACGACACGGTGGCCAAACTGCGGACCACCACCGAACGCGAGAACCATCAGTTGGCCGAACTGAGTCAAGCCCGCGGTGGCGTTCGCTCGGCCGAGGCCGCTTCCGGATCGGACCGTTACGATGGTACGGGCCGGCTGGCCCGGGTGGTTTCTCCGAAGGTTGGCGCCCCGCAGTATGCGTTGGTCGACGACGGCGGCAACGTCCAATGCTACGTGAGCCCCGCCCCTGGCGTGAACATGCAGGCCTACGTCGGCCAGCGGATCGGCGTTGTCGGCATCCGCGGCTACATCACCGAGCAGCGTGCCCAGCACGTCATGGCCAAGCACGTCACCTCGCTCGACGCCAGCCGCAGTACAACGCTGCGCTAGAGCGTGGGGATGAGGGGAGTGGGGATGATAGGGCTTGACGCATGAACTGACGTCGACGACAACTCTCCTTCGTCCTTCGTCCTTCGTCCTTCGTCCTTCGTCCTTTGCCCTTCGTCCTTTGCCCTGCCCATGCAGAACGTCGAACTCAAAGCCCGGCTTGCCGACCTGGAGCCTGCCCGTCAGGTGGCTGCGTCGATCGCGACGCAGCACGTAGGCACGGAGCACCAGATCGACACGTATTTCCACTGTTCCCAGGGGCGACTGAAGCTCCGCGAGATCCAGGGGCTCGTCGCTCAACTGATCTCCTACTCGCGGCCTGATCAGGAAGGGCCCAAGACAAGCGACTACCTGCTCGTGCCGGTGGCCGACCCCGAGCCGCTCAAAGCGGCCTTGGCCGCCGCACTGGGCATCCGCGTCGTGGTCGACAAACGCCGCGAGATCTACCTGGTCGACAACGTGCGGATCCATCTGGACGAGGTCCGCGGACTGGGCCAGTTCCTCGAGTTCGAGGCCGTCTTGGGGCTGGGCATCGACGAGGCGGCAGGGCGGGCTCAACTGGACCAGTTGGCCGCGACCTTCGCCATCCATCCGGCCAATCGGTTGGCCGGTTCCTATGCCGACCTGCTCTCCAGCAGGACCACTGCCTAGCGCGCTGGCCAGGTGTCCGGTGATCGGCCTGCGGAGGGGTGTTGGGGCCTCTCCGGCGCTGTTTCAAAATGGTCCCCGGCCGTGGGCTTGCCCTTGGCCGATCTCCTGAAAGAATTCTTTGCCAAAAAGGACGCCCTTTCATCTCTGGATCGCCCCTTTTTTGCCCTTTGTGCAATCGCAATAAAGCAGGGTCGACGTGCGTAAACTATATCTAGACAACGAGTTGAGACATATCAACTTCTGTGCCAATTGTCTACCAAAGAGGTCTTGAGTAGACTGTGTATGGTCCGGGACTGGGGAAGGCCCTCGGAGGA
>JBDKTH010000469.1:0-2998 GCA_039680305.1 Thermoguttaceae bacterium
GCGGCATAGTAGTCGCCCCAGACGCGCTCGAGCCGGCTGGCCAGTCGCCCCCTGGCGTCCTTGGCCACCAACGTCGAGGCGACGTCCAAGAAGGTCTTGGCGGCCTTGGTGTTGTTGAGATCGTTGATAGCGATGTCGGCCGCGGAAATCGCGCAGCGGGCCTTCAGTTCGGGCTTGGCGATCCGCTTCAGTGCCCCGGCCCAGAGGTGGCCCGCCAGGAGCGAATCGCCCAGCCGATCCCGGGCGATGGGGCCGACGATCCGCGCCAGTTCATTGAGGTCGTCGTCGCCCTGGGCTGCCGCGTCTTCTTCGACGAAGGCCGCCCGGCCCACGGTCACCGCCCATTGCTGGTACTTGCGGATTTCGGCACGCAGGGCCTCCTCTTGCCGGCGAATCGGCGGGGAGTCTTTGGGCGGTGCTTCCCCCAGGGGTTGCCGCGTTCGCCCATCATCCTTGGTGAGGCCTTCCAGCGAAGCGACGAGCATGTCGATCTTCCACTGGTAGGCCGCCGCCAACTGCCGGAGCCCGGCCGCGTCGAGTCGCTTGGGATTGTAGCTAGTCAGAATCGGCAGAAAGTCGTCCAACTTGGGGGCCTTGGCCGCATCGCGTGCCGCCAGAAACGGCCGATCGATGGCGACCCGATTCGAGAGCTTCAGCGGTTGTTCGCCGCGGTAGACCGTCAGCGTCACCGTGTAGAGGCCGGGATGCAGGTAGACGTGCGTGGGCGACGGCGCCTCGCTGGTCTGGCCGTCGCCAAAGTCCCACTGGAGCTTCGCCCTCGTCGTCAGGCCCGGCGGCGACAGGTCGGTGAACGTCGCAGCCACCAGCGGCATGTCGTTGTCGGGCAGCGGGACATCGCCCGTCGTGGTGAACGTGAAGTCGGGCACGAACTTCGCCTCGCGCGTCATGACCGCGCCCGACGTCACTCGCCCGACGGCCGCCGCGCGGAAGCACTCGGCAGGAATCGCCGCGGGCTTCGGCTTGGCCTCGGCCGGCGAAGGCTCCCAAGCCGCAATCATCATCGCCTCCGGTCCGGTGGCGGCGTGGTAGTATTCGAACTTGTGCTCGCCGGCCGTCAGACTGACGTCCTTTCGCGAGCCGGGCAGGGCATGATGCCGGGCCCGATGCACGCCCGGCTCGGCGGCCACCAGCTTGTCGTCGATCAGCAGGAAACTGCAATCCTGGCTGGAAATCACAAATCCGTAGGTGCCCGCCGTCGGCACGCGCAGGCAGCCCGAGTAACGCGACAAGAACGGCTCGGGCTTTGCCGCGAATGGATTGGCGGCATGCAGCACCGAGGGCACATAGTCGCTGCCGATCCGGCTGGACGTGTGAAAGGCATCGCGCACCGACTCGAAGCGGTTCAGGTTGCAGTCCTTATAGGTGCGCGTTTCCAGCAGCAGCCCGTCGTTGTTGGTCCACGCTGGCGCGGCCTCCTTCGCCCCCGGGCCGCCGTAGAGAACCTCGTAGTATTTCTGCCCACGCACCGTTTCAAAGGCCAGCCGGCAGAAGTCGCCCGGGCCAAGCTGTAGGATCCGCGAAGCCACGGGACGCTCGTCCTTGGTCGAGACGAGGACGTTCTTGCCGTCTGAGGCGATCTGGCCATGGTGCAGGAATTCGACCACCGCGACGCTGAGCTTTCGATCCGAGGGAACGATGACTTCCCGTAGCGCGTTGAACTCCCCACCCCCACGCTCGAACGACTGGGCGGAGAGCGGCTCCAACCAGGCCAGGAGAATCATCAAACCGGCGGCAACCGCAGGAAAGCCAGTCCGCATCGTGTGCGCCTCACGCCTCATCCCTTTACGAGCATTGATCCATGGCCCGCTCTCTACTAATGTAGATGGATAGACGGCGTGTTGGAAGAAGGAGACCAGTGAGATGGCAAACGCGGCCCCCACCCCTACCCCCCAAATGAGCCCGGAAGAGGCCGTGCGCCGCATTGCCCAGGCGCGGGAGATGGTGCTCCATGAAGTCCATAAGGTGATCATCGGCCAGGACGAGATGATCGAGGAGATGCTGATCTGCGTGTTCGCACGCGGGCATTGCCTGACGATCGGCGTCCCCGGGCTGGCGAAGACGCTGACCGTCTCGACGCTCTCCCAGGCGCTGCATCTGAAGTTCTCCCGGATCCAGTTCACGCCCGACCTGATGCCCAGCGACATCACGGGCACGGAGATCATCGACATCGATCAGGCCACCGGGCAGCGCCAGTTCCGCTTCGTGCGCGGCCCGATCTTCTCCAACATCGTCCTGGCCGACGAGATCAACCGGACGCCGCCGAAAACCCAGGCCGCCTTGCTCCAGGCCATGCAGGAATATGAAGTCACCTCGGCCGGCAAGACCTATCCGTTGGAACCGCCGTTCTTCGTGATGGCCACCCAGAACCCGATCGAGCAGGAAGGGACCTATCCGCTGCCTGAAGCGCAGTTGGACCGCTTTATGCTCTCGATCAACATCGGCTACCCCTCGCGCGCGGAAGAACGCGAGATCGTGATGGCCACCACCCAGAGCGTCAAGAAAGAGATTCACCCGGTGCTGCGCGGGCCGGAGATTGTGTGGATCCAGCAGTTGGTGCGCCAGGTGCCCACCAGCCAGCACATGGTCGAATACGCGGTGGATCTGGTCCGGGCGACGCGTCCCAAGGAGCCCGACAGCCCCGACTTCATCAAGAACTGGCTGGCCTGGGGCGCAGGCCCGCGCGCCGCGCAGAACATCATCCTCGCCGCCAAGGCCCGGACGATTCTCCACGGCCGCTATGCGGTGACCGCCGAAGACATCCGGGCGATGGCCTTCCCTGTGCTGCGTCACCGGATCTTCACCAACTTCAACGCCGATGCCGAAGGGGTCGACGTGAATCAGGTGATCGAAAAGGTCCTGGCGACGATTCCCGAACCGTCCTACGGCGAGGCGGTCGCCTCGTCGCCACGACCCACGCCGCGGCCCGCCGTTTCCAAAGACGGCCAACCCGCGTCCCCCGCGGCGGCTCCGGTCCCTC
>JBDKTH010000043.1:0-15984 GCA_039680305.1 Thermoguttaceae bacterium
TAGCCGTGCTGCCCCCTGCCAGTAACACGCGAGGAGGGAGGTGACCATGGATCCGATCAATTGGCACTCGTTCTTCTTCCTCCTGTTCGCCCTGGTGACCTGCGTGTTCGCCGTGGCCGTGGTGCTCGCCAACAACGTGGTGCGCATGGCGTTCTACCTGATCCTCTCGCTCGGCGCGGTTGCTGGCCTGTTCTTCCTGGCTGGGGCCGAGTTCGTCGGCGGGTTGCAGTTGATGATCTACGTCGGCGGGACGCTGGTCCTGTTGGTGTTCGGCGTGATGCTGACGGCCCAGGGCCCGTTTGCCAACCTGAAAGTCGGCGGAGTCCAGTGGCTCTTGTCGGCCATCTTGGCCGCCGCGCTCTTGTTCATGCTGTTGAGCGCGGTCCTGCGGGTCGACGACTGGACGAGCCGCAAGGTGGCCCAGGCGGGCCTCCCGGCCACCGCGGCCCCGACCGCCGCCCCGCTCGGCCTCGGAATGATGGGCGTGCGTGTGGATCAGCTCGACCAGAAAGACGAACGACTCCGCTCGGGGATGTCGGGCTACCTGCTGCCGTTTGAAATCGTCTCCGTCCACCTTTTGGTGGTCCTGGTCGGAGCGGCCTATCTCGCCCGGGCGAAGCGGCGAGTCCCGGTGCGGACCAAGAACGAGGAGTCGTTGGAGTCCGGGAAGTCCCGGAAGCGAGAAGGCAAGCCGGCGGTACTCCCCTGAACCAAGAAAACACCTGGCACAAGTGCCGGGGCTAAACAACGAATCACCAACCACTGACCACTCTCCACTCTTTACTCCCCACTTTCCACTGCCGCCATGAACCTCCTGACCCAGCCTGTTGGCCTTTCGCACTACCTGGTGGTGGGCGCCGTTCTGTTCGTCTGTGGCGTGATCTGCATGGCGAGCAAGCGGAACGCCGTCGGGGTGCTGATGGGGATTGAACTGGTGCTCAACGGGGCCAACATCAATTTCGTGGCCTTTGGCAGCGAGTACCTGCGGGCGGACAGCCGCCTGGCGATCGGGCTCGACGGCCAGATGTTCGCCCTGTTCGTGATCGTGCTGGCGGCGGCGGAAGCGGCCGTGGCGCTGGCCATTGTGCTGAGCTATTACCATACCCATTCCACGATCGACGTCGACGAAGCTGACGAGCTAAAAGGCTGATGGCACTCGACACCATACTACCGCTGCTGTTGGGACTGGCGTGGCTTCTGCCCCTGGCCTCGTTTGCGCTGATCGTCTTCTTTGGCCCGAAGATGGGCAAGGCCGGACACTGTGCCGGCTACTTGGCCACGGCAGCGATCGTGACGGGGTTCGTCCTCTCGGTCACCTCCCTGGGACTTTGGGTGAGCCATCACCCCATCGCCGCTCCGGCGCACCACGGCGAGAGCGAGACGGTCGCGGCGGCGGAACATGCCCCGGCGGCGGAACACGCCCCGGCGGTCGCGCCAATTTCCGGCGACTGGTACGCGCTGGGCCAGTTCGGCAAGCTGCGGATCACCATCGGCTACTACATCGACGCGTTGACGATCACCATGTTCATGATGGTGACGTTCATCGCCAGTTGGATCCACATCTACTCCTTCGGCTACATGCACGAGGAGCTCTCCGAGGTCACCGATCCGCTAGTCACGCTTTCCAACGGCCAGCCGCTCAAGCGGCGCGGGCGGTTCTACCGGTTCTACCAGTACCTGTCGCTGTTCTGCTTCAGCATGCTCGGGCTGGTGATCTCGGGCAACATCGCGATGGTGTTCGTCTTCTGGGAACTCGTGGGGATCTGCTCCTACTTCCTGATCGGCTTCTACATCGAGCGCAAGAGCGCGTCGAACGCGGCCAATAAGGCGTTCATCGTCAACCGCGTGGGCGACTTCGGCATGATCGTCGGCCTGATGGCCGTGTGGGCCGGGCTGGGGACGTTTTCCTTCGGCGAGATTTTCAGCCAGGTCCGCCCGGCCGCCAGCGAGCATGTCCTGACGGTGCCCGATGGCATGGTCCGCCTGGCCGCCCGGGAGAAGGTCGAAGAGATCTACGCGGTCACCCCGAGCTATGAAGCGGCCGAGGCCAAGATCGCCCAGCAGCTTCCCAAGTGGCGAGCCGACGGCCTGGGCTACGGGTTGTTGATGATCGCCGGGCTGGGGATCTTCTGCGGCTGCGTGGGCAAGAGCGCCCAGTTCCCGCTACACATCTGGCTGCCGGACGCGATGGAAGGCCCCACGCCGGTTAGCGCATTGATCCACGCGGCTACGATGGTCGCCGCAGGCGTTTACCTGGTGGGCCGCTTCTATCCGGTCTTTACGCCCGAGGTTCTGCTGGTGATCGCTTGCATCGGCACGATCACGCTGTTCATTGCGGCAACGATCGCCATTACGGCCACCGACATCAAGCGGGTGCTGGCCTACTCGACCGTGAGCCAATTGGGCTACATGATGCTCGCCCTGGGGGCCGGCGGCTGGGTGGCCGGGCTGTTCCACCTGTTCACCAATGCGTTTTTCAAAGCCCTCTTGTTCCTCGGCTCCGGTTCGGTGATCCACGCCTGTCATACGAACGAAATGCCGCAGATGGGCGGACTGCTCAAGAAGATGCCCTGGACCGGCTACACGATGCTGATCGGCTGCCTGGCGATCTCCGGGGCCGGCATCCCGTTGGTCATCGGCCTGAGCGGCTACTATTCGAAGGATGCGATCCTCGCCCAGTTGTTCGTGTTCCGGCACTCGCCGCTAAGCGGCCTGTTCTTCTACGTGGCCACCGGCGGCGCGGCGCTCACGGCCTTTTACATGTTCCGCCTCTGGTACATGACGTTCTTGGGCAAGCCGCGCGACCATCATGTGTATGAGCATGCCCACGAGTCGCCCAAGTCGATGTACATCCCCCTGGTCGCCCTGGCCACGCTGGCGGTGGTCGTCGGTTGGCCGGTGGTCAAGCTGTCGGATCTGATCGAGCAGGCGCAGCCGGCAGGGATCGCCCACGGGACGGGCCCCGCCATGGTCTGGACGTCGGTCGCCATGCCGGCTCAGGCCGAGGCGCACAACACGGCGGTCCACAATCAGGTGTCGTTGATTGCGTTCGGTGTGGCGGCGACGGGCATCGCGTTAGCCACGGCCATGTATTGGGTCGGCAGGCCCAACCCGGCCACGTTGCGGCGGCTGTTCGCCCCGGTGTACTGGTTCCTTTGGAACAAGTGGTTCTTCGACCAGATTTACTGGTTCCTGTTCGTCCGCACCACGCACCTCCTGTCGGCCCTGGTCGCAGCGATCGACCGCGTGGTGATCGACGGCATCGCCAACGGCCTGGCGGGACTGGTGCGTGTGGTGTCGCATTTGGACGACTGGTTCGACCGGTTGTTTGTCGACGGGCTGATCGGCATGGTCGGCGATTGGACCTACGCCGTGGGCCTACGGTTGCGGAACGTCCAGACCGGCCAGCTGCGGCAGTACGTGATGGCGATGGCGATTGGAATTGTCGTGTTGTTCCTGCTGGTGAGCCGCTATTTGGCAGTGGCCGCCGCGGGAATGTAGGGATTTCAGATTTCAGATTTGGGATTTGGGATTTGGCGGTGCGGATTGAGCCGGCGCCGTCAGGCCAATAAGGGTTTTTGAGCAACCTGCGAGCGAATAAGCCATGGCACTTGCCAGTTCGATTGTCCTGTTGAGCCTGATCATCTTCCTGCCGTCGGTGGGGGCGTGGCTCTTGCTGTTCTTTCCCAAGGGGAATGATCAACTCCTCAAACGGTTCAGCCTGGGCGTGACGATCGCCGTCTTCCTGCTGACCGTCTGGGTGGCCATTCCCACCAGCGGCACCGATCCGCAGGCGCTGGCCAACAGCACGGAGACGTCGCAGTTCGTGCTCGGCATCGGCGAGATGCAGCACGCCTTCAGCCTGAAGTGGATCCCATCGTTCAACATCGACTACGCGTTGGGGATCGACGGCATCAGCTTCCCGCTGGTCATCTTGACGTCGTTCCTGAGCGTGCTGGCGATGTGGGCCAGTTGGCCGATCACCAAGCATGTGAAGGGCTATTGCATCCTGTTTCTGCTGCTGGAAACGGGCATGCTGGGCGTGTTCATGGCGTTGGACTTCTTCCTCTTCTACGTCTTCTGGGAAGTGATGCTCCTGCCGATGTACTTCTTGATCGGCATCTGGGGCGGTCCGCGCCGGGAATACGCGGCGATCAAGTTCTTCCTGTTCACCTTCGCCGGCAGCGTAATGATGCTCGTGGCGCTGTTGGCGCTGTACTTCGCCAGCGACCTGACGCGGCTCAACCAGGACCAACTCCTCGGGGCGCACTTGCACCCAGACGTGGTTCAGACCGTGCTTCGCGAGTCGGCCAAACCGATCGCCGAGCGCGAGCCGATCCACACGTTCAACCTCCTGGCCCTGGCCGAACTGGGCCAACTGCCCGACTCGCCGTTCAACCAGTTGCTCTTCTGGGGCAAGTCGATCCAGTGGTGGGCGTTCGTGCTGTTGCTGCTCGGCTTTTTGATCAAGGTGCCCTCGGTCCCCGTGCACACCTGGCTCCCCGATGCCCACGTCGAGGCGCCCACGCCGATCTCGATGCTCCTAGCCGGCGTCCTGTTGAAGATGGGCGGTTACGGGATCCTTCGCATCTGCTACCCGATCTGTCCCGACGCGGCCTACTCGCTGGCCTGGTTCGTCTGCACCCTGGGCGTGGTGAGCATGCTCTACGGGGCGTTTGCCGCCATGGCCCAGACCGACTTCAAGCGACTGGTGGCCTATAGCTCGGTGAGCCACATGGGCTACGTCACCCTTGGGATCGGGGTCTGGTCGATCACGGCCGGCAACCAGTTCACCGGCGACTATTGGATGCTGGGGATGAACGGGGCCATGTTCCAGATGATCGCCCACGGGCTCAGCTCGGCCGGCATGTTCTTCATGGTCGGCGTCCTCTACGACCGCGTGCATCACCGGAACCTCAACCAGTTCGGCGGGTTGTTCGCCCGGATGCCGGTCTACAGCGGCCTGGCCATGGGCATCTTCTTCGGCGCGTTGGGCTTGCCCGGGCTGTGCGGCTTCATCGGCGAGGTGTTCGTCACGTTCTCGGTGTGGAAGTACAGCATGGCGTTGGCCATCGTCTCCGCCACGACCGTGATGCTCACGGCCGGCTACATCCTCTGGACGATCCAGCGGGTCTACCTGGGACCGGAATACAAGGGACCGCATCCGGAAGCCCTCGTGCCGCCGACCCGCCGGGAAATCGCCATCGCCGCGCCGCTGTTGGCCTTCGCGATCCTCTTCGGCGTGTATCCGCAGGCGCTGTTTAGCTACATGTCGCCGAGCGTCAACCGGACGGTCGGACAGTTGGCCGATTGGATGAAGGAAGTCAAGCAGCCGACGCTCCAGAAGGCCCAGGCCGCCAGCGCCAGCCCGCAGACCGTTGCCTCCCTGAAGGAATCCTCCCAGCCGTGAGCATTTACCAACTGATCCAAAGTGTGCTCGACGACACCATGGGGCCGTCGTTGGCCGCGTTCCGGCCGGAACTGGTGCTCTGCCTCACGATCGTCTTATTGCTCGTGGCGCGGATGTTCTTCTCCGCGCGGAGCAGCAGTCCGTTCTATGTCACGGCGATCGGAGTCCTCGCGGCCCTCTGGTTCGCCGCACCTTGGCATTACCTGACCACCGCCGGCCAGGCGTCGCTGGGCCCGATCTTCACCGGCTTGCTGGTGTTCGACACGTTTTCGGTCTACATGCGGGGCCTCTTGCTGTTGTTCGTGCTGCTGTTTGTCGCCTTTACCCAGACGGCCGGCACGCCGGAACGTGAGAACGCCACGGAATTCTTCGTGTTGATCCTCGGGGCCACGCTGGGGATGTGTCTGATGGTCTCGGCCAACCACATGCTGATGGTCTTCCTCGGCATCGAGATGGCCAGCGTGCCCTCCTATGCCCTGGCCGGGTTCCTGCGCCACCGCCGGGTGAGCAGCGAGGCGGCGTTGAAATTCGCCGTGTTCGGCGGGGCCACCGCCGGCGTGATGCTCTACGGGATCAGCCTGTTGGTCGGCGTGCTCGGTTCCGCACAGATCCCCGTGATGGCGGCCCAGTTGGCCGACATGCTGTCCAGCGGCCTCGGCGCCGGCCGGGCCACCGTCCTGGCCCTCGGCGGGCTGATGGTGATGGTCGGGCTGGCGTTCAAGCTCTCCGCCGTGCCGTTCCAGTTCTGGGCGCCGGACGTATTCGAAGGCGCGCCGGCGGAAGTCGGCGCGTTCCTGTCGATCGCCTCGAAGGCCGCCGCCTTGGCCCTGCTGGTGCGGCTGGTGCTCGGCTTCGGGTTCGTGGAGCCGTCGTTCGAGGCACAGGCCACGATCGAGAAGGCAGCCCAGAACGTCCAGGCCGGTCCACCTCACCCTAACGCTCTCCCCAAGGGCGAGGGAACGTCGCTCCGGGCGGCGCTGGAGCCGGCGCGAACGTACATGGCCGAGCTGTTGGCCTTGCTGGCGGCCCTGACCTGCACGTTCGGCAACCTGGCCGCCTATGGGCAGACCAACATGAAGCGGCTTTTGGGCTACTCGACGATCGCCCATGCCGGCTACATGATGATGCCCGTGGCCGCCGCCGTGGCCATGACAGGAAACGATGCCGCGGGTGCCCGCGATGCGGTCGCCTCGTTGGCCTTTTATGTGGGAATCTACCTGTTCATGAATCTCGCAGCCTTTGCCGGCGTGGCCTACTTGCGCAACGCCCTGGGCAGCGAGCAGATCGAGGACTATGCCGGGCTGGTGCACCGGTCGCCCGGGCTGGCCGTCTGCCTGGCGATCGTCCTGTTCAGCCTGGTGGGCCTACCGCCCTTGGCCGGGTTCAGTGCGAAGTTTGCGATCTTCTACGCGGTCGCCAAGGCCCAGTTCTGGGCGCTCTTGGTCGTTGGTCTGGTGAACAGCCTGGTGAGTCTGTTCTACTATGTCCGCGTGGTGCGGGTCATGATCCTCACCCCGGAGTCCGACGGATGCCCAGCGGCCACGATCCCGCTGAGCACGATCGCCGGCGCCTACAGCCTGCTCTTGGTCCTGCCGCTGGTGGTCCTGGGCGTGTTGTGGAACGGGCTGTTCGTCTGGGCGGAAGCGGCGGCCTCGTCGCTGCTGTTGTGAACCGGAACAAGCCTGGAGTTTCCCGATGTTCGACGTTGATACAAGCGCGACGGTCAGCCTGCTGAACCGTTTGTTCGGGACGATCTATCGCTCGCTGCCCGTCTATCTCGCCGAAGCGCACCCGTGGTCCACCCCGACCGGCCAGAAGGCCGAGGAGCTGCTGGCTCGCATGGCCGCCGACCACCGGATGCTGGCCGTGCGGATCGCCGAGGCGATCCGTTGGCAGGGGGGCCTGGTCGAATTTGGCGAGTTCCCCCTGGAGTTCACGTCACTGAACGACATCACGGTGGACTTCCTCCTCCGCAAAGTCTACGAGCGGATCCTTCACCAGATTCGTTTCCTGCAGCGCTGCGTCGAGGACCTATCCGACTCGCCCTCCTTCCAGCCCCTTGCCGAGGCCGCTCTCCGCCTCACCCTCGAACACCGGGCGGCGATAGAGGAAATGATGAAGGATGAATGGTGAAGGATGAATGATGAAGGATGAATGATGAAGGATGAATGGAGGGTGAACACGGCCGGCCGTCAGCCGTCAGCCGTCAGCCGTCAGCCGTCAGCCGTCAGCCGTCAGCCGTCAGCCGTCAGCCGTCAGCCATCAGATTTCAGATTTCAGATTTGGGATTTGGGATTTCTGCCTGCTGACTGCTGACTGCTGCCCGCCAAACCAGGTGCTCCGCCATGGCTCATTCATCATTCATCCTTCAGCATTCATCCTTGACTGACACCCACGCGCACCTCGACGCCGAAGAATTCAATGGGGACCGCGAGGAGACCATTGCGCGGGCGCGGGCGGCGGGAGTGGTCGCGATGGTCTGCCCGGGCATCGATGCCGGGTCCAGCGAGGCGGCGGTCCGGTTGGCGGCCGGGCACGAGGGGATCTTTGCGGCCGTCGGCATCCAGCCGAACTATTGCGCCGCGGCGGCCGAAGGCGACTGGGAGCGGATCGTGGCCCTGGTCTCCCAGCCGAAGGTCGTGGCAATCGGCGAGACGGGGCTCGACCGTCATTGGGACTACACGCCGATGGAGGTCCAGCAGGACTTTTTTGATCGCCATCTCCTTCTGGCCCAGCAGTACAACCTGCCGGTGATTCTCCACTGCCGCGAGGCCGAAACCGACATGCTGCCGATGCTCCGTGAGGCGGTCGCCCGCGGACCGCTGCGCGGGGTGATGCACTCGTTCAGCGCCGACCTGCGGACCGCGGAGACCTGCCTGGAACTGGGGCTCGACGTAAGCTTTTCCGGCGCGGTGACCTACACGAACAAGAAGTTCGAGTCGTTGCGCGAGGCGGCGAGATGGGTCCCCGCCGACCGGCTTCTCGTGGAGACCGACAGCCCCTATCTCGTGCCGCACCCGCTGCGTGGCAAGCAACCGCGGAACGAACCGGCGAACATTGTGCTCACCGCCCGATGGCTGGCCGAGTTGCGCGGGGTGAGTTTCGAAGAGCTCGCGGCTCGAACAACGGCCAACGCCGAGCGGCTGTTTGGGCTCCCGGCGGGGCTGTGAGAGCCTGCTCCCCACCTTCCTCTCCCTCCGGGAGAAGGCCGGTGAGGGGAGCTGTCGATGGCCATGCCCATGGCAATCGTCCTCACCCTAACCCACTCCCGGAGGGAGAGGGAATCACGGCTATGGCAGTCTACGGTTTGCTCTTCAGTTCGAAGGTGAACTGGTTCTTGCCCGAGGGGCTGACCTCGGCGGTCAAGGTCGATTTGGTATTGTAGACGGCGGGGATATACATCTCGCGTGCGGGGACGGATTCGCCGGGGTTGGCCCTGTCCATCTTTCCCGGGATGTCGCGCATCGCGGTGATTTCCACCCGCTTGGGTCCCGCTTGGGATGAGAAGGAGAACTGCCCCGCCGCGATCGGGCCGGCGGCCGTGGGGATCTGGCCAGCCTCGTCGCGGAAAACGATCTGTCCATCCGCGACCGAAGTGCCGTCGAAGGTTACGCTTCCCGAGACGGTGTAGGTCTGCGGACCGCGGGAGTCACAGCCCGAGAGAAGCAGCGTCAAGACGGTCAGCGCAACGGAACGGTGAACGAGCTTCATGGAACAGAGTCCCTCAGCAAAGTGAGCGGTTAGAGGCTATCTCGGTACATTCTTCTCCTCCGGAAGAGCGTTAGGGCGAGAGGAGCTTTCGATCGTTGAAGCGATGGCGATCTCCCGGAGGGGAGAGGAAATCGTCGCCTAAAACTCCCCGAGCGTTTCCCCTTCCTGAATCGTCCCCAGCGCCCGGTAGGTGGTCAGGTTGATCGTGCTGGAGATGAAACGCGTGGAGCCGTCGGCCAGCGAGGCATTCACGCCGCCGGGATGCAGGCTGCGGGCGAAGTTCTGGCGATTGCTCATGTTGCTCGGGTCGCTGGTGCACGGGGCATTGGGCCAGGGCGTGGTGCTTTTGCACTGGTAAACGACGTCGGCCACGGGCGTGTTGGGACCTTCGAGCGTGGTGAAGCCGAACGAACCGTGCGGGGAGCCGCCCCAATAGCCGCCGCCGTCGCCCCAGCCGCCGATCGTCGATTCGTTCCCGCGAATGATCACCTCGCTAAACAACAAGGTGTTCGAGGTCCCGTCCAGGACGTCGCGAATTCCCGTCTTGGAGTTGTAGTAGAAGAGACCGCGGAGCTTGGTCCCGGTGGCCATCTGGCGATCGCCCGAGCAGGCGACGTAATTCCCCTGAAAGCCCTTGCCGCCGGACCGCAGTCCCCCGCCGCCGCCGTAAGCCGGATTGGAGGGATCCGAAGGGCACTCGAAGGCTGGCAGGATCGCATCCTTGATCTCCACCGGCACGTCCATGATCCACTGGACCTTCGCAGCCTGGTATTGTGCGTAGAGCGGAGCCTGCTCGATAAACGGCAGTATCGGCTGCATCCACATTTCCCGCAGATGGAAGCCGCCGCTCTCCATATATCCATAGGGGAACACGCGATGCACGTCGTGGTAGTTGTGCATCCCCAGGCTTAATTGCTTGAGATTGTTCGTGCAATGGGCACGCCGGGCCGCTTCCCGGGCGGCCTGCACGGCCGGCAGCAGAAGGGCGATCAAGATCCCGATGATCGCGATCACGACCAGGAGTTCCACCAACGTAAACCCAACCCGCGTCTTGAACCGAGCCATGATCCTCCTTCACCGCCGAGTGCTGTGCTGCAACAAAGCCCACCGCGTGGCACAAGTGCCGTGGCCGAACGCGCGATGCGGCCCTCCTTATGTAACCCCGACGCACGGTCCATTGCAAGTTGGCTACTAGCATTTTTTCAAAAGGTGGTACTTCTTTCTGCTGGGCATCGGCAGTCCGCCGATGGGGCCGCTCCTGTCCGCTGCCGACCGACGTGCCTATAATTGACCGATTTGGCGCGGGGTTTCCCCGGCAATCAGGCACACGTCTGCCAGTGATCATTCACATCGGAGAGATCAACGATGGTCAGAACCGCTAGCACCATGCTCGCCCTGGGCACGCCGGCGCCCGAGTTTTCCCTTCCGGATGCCATCAGCGGCCGGACCGTGTCGTTGGCCGAGTTCGCCAACGCCCAGGCCCTGCTCGTCATCTTCATGTGCAACCACTGCCCCTATGTGAAACACGTCGCCGACCAGATGGCCCAATTGGTCCGCGAGTATCAGGAGCGTGGCGTGGCCGTCGTGGGGATCAACGCCAACGACGCGGCCGAGTATCCCGAAGACTCGCCGGAGAACATGGCCCAGGAGGCCGAGCGGCGTGGCTACACGTTCGCCTACTTGTATGACGAGACGCAAGAGGTGGCCAAGGCCTACCAGGCGGCGTGCACGCCCGACTTCTACGTATTCGATCGGGACCACCACCTGGCCTACCGCGGGCAGATGGACGACAGCCGCCCGGGCAACGGAGTCCCCGTCACCGGCCAAGACCTACGGCGGGCGCTCGACGCCGTCCTGGCCGGTCGCCCGGTCCCGCATAACCAGCGGCCCAGCCTCGGCTGCAATATCAAGTGGAAGCCGGGCAACGAACCGGAATACTTCGGCTAGTCCTCGACGAACTCCGGCGTAATCGGCTTGGGGAGCACGCCGGCGGCGTGGCCGCGGGCCAAGAGTTCGGCGACGGCCTTCCGGCCACGGGGGCCGAAGTCCAACGTCCAGTCGTTCACGTACATCCCCACGAACCGGTCGGCCTTGGCATGGTCCAGGCCGCGGGCGTAGCGGAGGGCATAGGCCAAGGCCTCCTCGCGATGCTCCAATCCGTAGACAATGCTCTCCTTGAGCAGGCGGTTGACCTCGCGGATCGTCTCCGAGCCGAGGTTCTTGCGGAGCCCATTGGCCCCCAGGGGCAAGGGCAACCCGGTCTCGTCGAACCACCACTGGCCCGTGTCGAGCACCAATTCCAGGCCGAGGTCCCGGTAGGTGAGCTGACCTTCGTGGATCACCAGGCCGGCGTCGATCGCCTGGCCCTGATACTCGCCGGCGGCCACGACCTCCAGGATCGAGTCGAACGGCACGATCACATGGGAGAAATCGGCGCCCAGGCACATGCGGAGCGTCAAGTAGGCCGTCGTCAGAGTGCCGGGAATGGCAATCGTCTTCCAGGGCAGCTCTTGGTGCGGATAGGCGGTGCGCGAGACGACGATCGGGCCGTAACGATCGCCCATGCTGGCGCCGCAGGGGCAGAGGACGTAGGTGTCGCTCAGGTAACCATAGGCGTGCACGCTCAGGGCGGTCAGTTCCAGTTCGCCGGCAAAGGCCTTGCGGTTGAGCGTCTCGATGTCGATCAGCTGATGTTCAAACCGGTAGCGGCCCGTGTCGAGCTTGTCGTTGGCCAAGGCATAGAACATGAAGGCGTCGTCCGGGTCGGGACTGTGGCCAACGCGGATCAGTTGTCTGGAGTTGTTCACCGTGGGCATTCTCCCCTGCAGGTCCAGATTGCACCCCCGCCGAGCAGGAACGGCGGTATCGTGCCTACCAAGGACAATTATAGCTCCGATTCCGGGGGGGAGAAGGTGACCGGCACCAATGAAGGGGGCCACTGTCGGGTAGTTGCCCCGACAGCGGCCGTTGGTTTTACGACATCGATCGCCCGGTTAGGCCTCCAACGAGAACCCTCCGGCGGTCTCGGCGGGCAGGTCCAGGTTGAGCACGGGAGCGGAGACCGGAGGCAGGGCCTGCCCGGCTGCCTCTTTCAGGGAGACGTTCACTGCCGAGTGATTTCCATTGTCGCCCAGTTTCTCGCAGAGGAGCCGCCAGGTTTCCTGCTCTTCGCGCAACACCCGCAGCGCATCATCGAGCTTCGCCTCGCTGTGCTGGAAATTGGCTTCGACCAGACAGCGGAAGATGAACAGGTAGATCGCCGCGGCTTTCCTGGTGATCTCGTTGTCGACCTCGGGGTTGATCCCGGAGATCAACTCGGTGACGATTTCCTGGGCGTGGACCAGGGTTTCGAACCCCTGCTCGTGGTTGCCGGCGTGCCAATGCTGCCGCGCTTGCTCGATGGAGCGAATCGCCGCCTGGATGAGCATCAACCGCAGTTTCTGAGGCGGGGCGGTCAGGATTTCCGTCTCGCGGTAGTTGGTACGAGAGTACGAGGCCATCAAGTTTCCTTTCCATCTGACACGGGACTACGAGAATGATTCGGCACGCGGCGAGCCCTAGCTGGAGCTGGATTGATAGAGCTGTTTCTTGAGTTGATCCAGCAGATCCTCATTGGTTTGCAGCTTGGCGATGGCCGACTCCATGTTGTAGAACTGCGTCAGCAGTCGCGTCCGCTGGGCTGCGAGGTGCGAGTCCATCGTCTCCAGTCGCTCCTCGTTGTCGCTGATCTGTTGCGAGAACGACTTGTAGCGTTGCGCCACCAACGAGACGTCCTGCCCGACGAGTTGTTCGCTAAGTTTGTTGAACTTGGCGGAAAAGCCCGACGTGGTCGTGGTGAAGAACTCCTTGACGGCCGACGGATCGCTCTGGAAACGGTCCTTGAGCTTCGTCTCATCCAAGGCCAGCGTGCCGTCGTCGTTGAAGGAAACCCCCAACTCCCCGAGCGAACGAATCGAGCCGGCGCCGTAGAAACGGCCGCTCAGCAGGTTCGAGAGGTCCACGTCCAGCCGGAGCGCCGTCGAATCACCGGTCAGAAGGGCTTTCGTGCTGGTATCCGAGTTGTATTCGGACAACTCCGAGAGCCGTTTACGGAACTTGTTGTAGTTGTCGACAAACGTCTTCACGTTGGCGACCACATTCGTAGGATCGGTGGTCACGGCGATCGACACGGGGGTGGTCGAGGCCTGCTTGACCTGCAGTTTCAGCCCGTCGACGACATTCGTAAAGGTGTTCGTCGAGGAGGAGACCAGCAGGCTCTTGCTCGCATCGCCGCCAAAGCTGAGGGCCACCACCGCATCCTTCCCATCCACCACCTCGTCCAAGGAAAGCCCCAAGCCGGAGGCGTCGAGTACGACTTCCCCCTGGCGCCCCGTCTGACTGCTCGTCAGCGACAGCCGATAGGGCCGCGAGGAGCCATCCTGGATGATCGTGGCGTTGAGGCCCGCGCCAAGCTTGTTGATCTTGTCGCGAAGCGTTTGGAGGGTATCTTCGGCTGTCAGGGTGATCTTCGTGGTCGACGAGCCGGAGAGAATCTGGGTGGGACTTCCGTCGACCGTGGTGGCGGTCGCCGTGCCCACGATGTGCAGATCGGCGGCGGTCGTCGAGTCCTGGACCTGGAGTTTTCCCGTTCCCCCGGCCAGGTCGCGAATCTGGATCCCATCGCCGGTGGCGTTCAGATCGGCATACACCTGCAAGTTGAGACGGTTGATGCCCTTGACGACATCGCCGATGGTCTGATACTTGTCGCCGGTCAGATCGAGGATCGCCTTCTTGCCGGAACTGTCCAGGATGGTCACCGATCCGCTGGTTACCCCCTTGCCGCCATTGAGGTCGGCCAGTTGGGTGTTATAGGAGATGACCCGCAGGTGCATGTCCCCGCTGTTGACCGACGCCACCTCGGCATCGGCGGCAATTCCCAGCTTCGTGGCCGTCTGGCGGCCGTCGTCGCCGTTGGCGACGACCATCCGGCCGGAAGCGGCCTGCGTGGTGTCGACCAGTTGCAGGCCGGTGCCCGCCTCATTCACCTGGGCGCGGATGCCGACGCCGGCGGCGTTGATCCGCTCGATCACGGCGTCGAGCGTTTCGGCCCCGTTGAGGTCCACCGTGGCCGTCGCGCCGGTGCGGTCGGTCAGGTTGAGCGTGCCGAGTTGTCCATAGCCGTTGCCGCCGTTGAGGCTCGACACGAGGACGGATTGCAGTCCGCCAAGAATCCGCTGTCCGGTGATCACGCCATCGACGGCCGTTTGATCGAGTCCGAGGTCTTCCAGGACGTCCGATTCGTAGAGCGACTCCAGGCTAAAGCTCTCGGTGCCGGTGGTCAGATCGGTGATAACCAACCGTTCGCCGTCGGGACCGATCTCGGCCTTGAGCTTGCCGGGAGCCGTCTGGTTGATCACGTCGATCAACTCCCCGAGTTTCGTCTCCGTCGTGCTGCTGCTCCCGCCGATCGCCAGCGGCGAGAAGTCGATCATCCCCGACGTGCCGTCGCGGAGCTGGTAGCGAATGTCGGGAAGCGCCGGGTTGGTGCGGACCCCGGCCCCGTCGTTGAAGACATCGAGTTCCAGGTCGGACGAAAGCCGGATCAGATCGTCGCCGACGGCCACGGCCTCGGCGGTGTCAATCCCATCCAGGCCCAGCGAGGCCGCCGTCGTCCCCCCGTTCACCTCTTGTACTTTCAAGTGCGAAACCGACAGCCCCGTATTGTCGGTCAACTGGATCCGGTCGCCAACGGCCTTCGCCGTCACGTTGATCTGCGAGTTCGAGTTGATCGCGTCGAGGACGTCGTCGAAGTTCTGAACCGCCCCCAGATCGATTTCCGCCGAGGCTCCGCTCCCATCGGTGATCCGAATCTTGCCGCGTGTCACCCCCTCCCCACCGTTGAGCACCTCCAGGGGCATGCTCCGTTGGACCGTGTCGCCAAAGCGAAAGCTCAGCGTTCCCGTGCCAAGGGATGCGGTGTCGCTTTTGACCCCCGAGCTCAACCACTGCTGACTCTGCGCCACTTGCAGCGGCGTGAAACTGTAGGTGCCGGCCGGCACGGCGCCGGTAACGGTCGCGGTGAGCGCGGCCTCGTTGCTGCTGGTGGCCTTTTGTTGTTCGAAGAGATCCGTCTTGCCCAGGTTGGTTGTCAGATACTTCGAGCTGAGCAACAGCGCGGCGAGTTCCGTGACCGCGGCCTGCTTCTGCTTGAGCGTCTCGGTCCGCGTCTCGAGATTGTCGCGGTTGATCGCGGCAAGCTTCATCAGCTTGTCGACGGTGTCGGTAATGGGGATCCCCGAGATCAACCCCGTCGTGGCTTGAATGCTGGTCATGCTCGCCCCGTCTATCGAGGGGATTCTGTCAACCTAGATCTACACATTACATCGTCCTAGGATCGGCTGACAACCTGGGAAGAGTTTAGCGATTCGGCAGAGTCTTCCCCCGGGATCGTAAGACCAGGGCGAAATCGACCAGATCTGCCGGTTGTGCGGAGGCATACTACGTCAGCCGGCGCAGGCCATCGAAGTTGCGTTCCGCCCGGTGGCACACCGCCTCGACGATCGACGGATCGCTCGGCCCGGCCTCCAGGGCCTGCTCGGTGCAGTGGACCAGCACCTCGGCCAGGTCAGGGGTCGCATAGCTTAACGGGGGCTCCAGGCCGAACGTCTCGGCCACGGCCTGCATCTTGGGCGTGTTGCTCCCCAAGACGACCGCCGGGACTCCGAGACAGCAGGCGGCGATCGTGTGGTGGAAGCGGCCCGACACGAGCACCCGAGCCGAGGCCAGGCAGTCGAACCACTCGCGAAGCGAAGTCGCACGGACCAGTTGCCAGCCGAGGTCGCCCTGCTTGCGCAGGTGTTCCACAAACTCCCGATCATCCGAGG
>JBDKTH010000933.1:0-6033 GCA_039680305.1 Thermoguttaceae bacterium
CATTCACGGCCAACGGGGCCAACAGCTCTTCTGCCCGATCACGGAGGTAGATTTCCACCTTTTCCGCCGAAAGGGTGAGGCCAAAGTACCCCCCAAACCTGGCAATTTTTCCGGAGACGTCTTCCAGGTCGACGAAACCTTCGGGCGGGACGGCCGCACCGGCCGGGGCCTCGGCCGCAGGCGCCTTGGCGATCTGTGCCGCCTTCGCCTTGTGGTAGATCGCCGCTCCCTCGGCAATCGCCTGAAAGACGATCAAACCAATCGGCAAGAGCACGATCAGCACGATGCTCAGCGTGGTCAAGGCCGCAGCCAGTCGCACTCGTCCACCGCACTTGGCCACCATCCAGTCGAACAGGGGCTGGAAGATTACCACCAGAAGGACAGCCATGAAGAGGGGGAGGAGAAATGGTATCATCACGTAGTAAAAGAGGATCGCGATCAACAGCAGCACGGCCACCAGGACCACGAACGAGATTACGCGCGACATACCATCCTCCCATGGACCAGCCACATCCACATTTTGCCAGAACAGGGCAGAGTTTGCGACGACGGCCCTCCCGGGGTATTGTAGCAGGTCGCACGAGTAAGGGCCCGCCTTTGGTCAGCTCGCCTTGCGGTTTGGCTGGTCAACGGACACAATGGGGCTCCAGATGAGGCATGATTGTGCGGGAGTCAAGTGAGTGAACGAAACGCGACGTGGGAAAAAGTGGCTTTTGCTGGCGATCAAGATCGTTGTGGTGGTCGCGGTCTTCTGGTGGGTCCGCAGCACCCTGATCAAGGCTGGCAGCCAGCTCTCCCGCGCCGACTATGATTGGCACTTGAGCCCCCTGTGGCTTTTTCTGGCCGGGACTCTTTATCTGGTGGGGCTGCTGCCCGCCGGGCTGTTCTGGCATCGCGTGCTCCGGACCCTCGGCCAGGACGCCCGAGTGCTAGAAACCCTCCGGGCTTATTATGTGGGCCATTTGGGCAAATACGTGCCGGGCAAGACCATGGTGGTCATCATCCGGGCCGGCATGATCCGCAGCCATCGCGTCGATACGGTGGCGGCTGGCGTGAGCGTCTTCTACGAGACGCTGTCGATGATCGCCGTCGGCGCCTTGCTGGCCGCAGGCCTTTTGGCCTTCAGTTTCCGGCAGGAACATATCCTGTTCTTTGGCTCCCTGGGCATGATGGCCGTGGCCGGGCTGCCGATCGTGCCCCCGGTCTTCAAGCGATTGGTGCGTCTCCTCGGGGTGGGGAAGTTCAAAGGCGTGATCCCCAGCCAACTCGACGCGCTGGGCTATGGGACCATGCTCGCCGGGGGTGTTCTGATGACCATCACCTGGATCTTCCTCGGCATGAGCCTGTGGGCCACGCTCCGGGCAATCGGAATCCAGGACGTGGGGTTTGTCGAGTATTTTGCCAGCTACGTCTGTTGTGCTTCCTTGGCGACGGTCGCCGGAATCCTCTCGATGATCCCCGGCGGCTTCGGGGTGCGCGACGTGATGCTGACCGATCTGGTCGTGCGTCTGTTTCAGCACCTCACCGCCGCTGACGCCGCCGTGGCCAGCGGCCTGCTGCGAATCGTTTGGCTGGTGTCGGAACTGGTGATTTCGGGTATTCTATACTTTATGGGCCCTCGCAAGGCGGAGATCGTGACTCCACCGGCGAAGTAGCGACTAGCGTAGTGGAACAGGCCAATGCTGCTCTCGATCGTCATCCCGGTTTATAACGAGGAGGAAAGCCTCGAGACGCTCCACCAGGAGTTGGATCGAGTCGCGACGGCGCAGGACTATCAACTGGACATCGTTTTCGTCGACGACGGCTCCAAGGATAGCTCCTGGGAGGTCATCCAGCGGCTGGCCGCGAGCGACCCGCGTGTGCGGGGGATCCGCTTCCGCCGGAACTTTGGCAAGGCCGCCGCCCTCAGGGCCGGCTTTGCCGAAGTGCAAGGGGAACGGGTCATGACGCTCGACGCCGACCTCCAGGACGACCCGGCCGAGATCCCGCGATTTCTTGCCGAGATCGACAAGGGATTCGACGTGGTCAGCGGCTGGAAGCAGACCCGGCACGACCCCTGGCACAAGGTCTACCCCTCCCGAGTCTTCAATTGGATGGTCAGCCGTCTGACGGGCACGGTCCTTCACGACCACAACTGCGGCATGAAGTGCTACCGCCGGGAAGTGGTCGATGAAGTCGTCCTTTACGGCGAGTTCCATCGTTTTGTCCCGGTGCTGGCCGCCGCCCGCGGGTATCGGGTGGGCGAACTGGTCGTCCATCACCGGGCTCGCCAGTTTGGGTACTCCAAGTACGGCGTGAGCCGGTTTATCAAAGGTTTTCTCGACCTGTTGACGGTCAAGTTTCTCATGAGCTTCGGGCAACGCCCGCAGCACGTTTTGGGAGCGGCTGGTCTGGGCTCGCTCTTGCTGGGAAGCGTCGGGCTGGTGTACGCCTTCGTGGCATGGGTCCTTGCCACGCTGGTGCCGGGCGTCGGCACGTGGCCGCTTGGCCGGTTGTTCACGCTGGTCTGTTCGGTGGGCCTGCTGGTGGTGGGCGTTCAGCTGCTGACCGCCGGACTGGTGGCCGAGTTGGTCGTTGCCCGACACGCTCGCCAGACGTCGACCTACTCGATCTCCGCCCGGACCAACGACAAGACTGACAGCACCTCCCCCGCCCCTTGACTACCGCCTATCTCCATGAAGCCTGCTATCGACGATCCCCAATCCCAACTGCGTCGCACGGTCTACTGGCTCCTGATTGTGTTGAGCGTGGGAGTCATGCTCGGCCGGATTCTGGCCGTCGACTCGATCGACAATCTCGCGCTGGAACGACAACGCATGGCCCAGATTCCGGACCAACTCGCGGAGAGGCGTCAGGCGCTTGAGGACCGGGGATTGTCGGCCGAGCAGGTGGAAAAGGAACTCGCCCGCATCGAGGATGGCCTGTGGCGCAAAGCCCAACTGCGTCGGCCGTTCCTCAGCGCCAACGACCGCAGCCGCTGGGGCACGCTTCGCGCCCTGGTGGAACCGGAGATGCAGGTGCCCGGGGTGCCTTACGCGATCGACAAGGTCATCCAGCAGCGCGGCTGGGACACGATTGATATGGTCAAGCACGACGGCCACTTGTATTCCAGCAAGCCACCGCTTTTGACCACGCTCATGGCCGGTGAGTATTGGCTGATCTACCATCTGACGGGCGCCACGTTGGGCACTCACCCGTACGCGGTGGGCCGGTTCATGCTGATCACGCTCAACGTGATCCCCCTGGCGATCGCCTTCCTTCTGCTGGCCCGATTGATCGAACGTTTTGGGACCACGGATTGGGGCCGGGTGTTCGCCATGAGCGCGGCAGCCTTCGGCACCTTTTTGACCACGTTCGCCGTGGTGATCAACAACCACTTGCCGGCCGCCGTCAGCCTGGCGGTGATGCTCTACGCGGCCGTGCGGATCTGGTTTGACGACCAGCGGCGAGCGAGGTATTTCGTGATCGCCGGGCTGGCCGCCGCTTTTTTGGCGGCGAACGAGTTGCCGGCCCTGTCGATGTTCGCCGCTGTGTCGCTAGTGCTCTTGTGGCGGTTCCCCAAGCAGACGCTGCTCTACTACACGCCGGCGGCGCTGGTGGTGGTCGTCGGTTTCTTCGCGACCAACTGGATCGCCCATCACAGCCTGCGTCCGGCCTACATGCACCGGAGCAAGACGAACGCGGCCGACCACTGGTACGACTACGAGTACGAGCGGAACGGCAAGGTGTATCAGAGCTACTGGCGTCAACCGGTGGGCATCGATCGCGGCGAGCCGTCGCCCGCCGTGTATGCGCTGCATGCGACGGTCGGACACCACGGCATCTTCTCGCTCACGCCGATCTGGATTCTCAGCGTGATCGGGCTGGGCGTGTGGCTCGCGAAGCCCGGGGAGCGACGCCTGCGGGAACTGGCCCTGTTGATCGCCGGCGTCTCGCTGGTATGCCTCGTGTTCTATCTGATGCGACCGCAGAACGACCGCAACTACGGCGGCATGACCTGCGGCCTGCGCTGGATGTTCTGGTTCACCCCGATGTGGCTCGTGGCCATGCTTCCGGCCTTGGACGTTATGGCCCGCCACCGCTGGCTGCGGGGCCTGGCCGTGGTGATGCTGGCTGTCTCGGTCCTGTCGGCCAGCTATCCGATCTGGAACCCCTGGACGCATCCCTGGCTCTTGGATTTCTTCTACTACCTCGGTTGGATACAGCTGCCGTAAGGGTGTTGGGTGGCATGCCGTCACGGAGCGCAGCGACGGGTCGGCATGTCTTGTCACCCATGAATATGGCGTCCAACGCGGCAGACCATCACCTCATTCAGGACGACGGACATTTGCCAGAGGGCTGGACGCCTGGGTAGGATGGAGGCTGAGTCGATCGGCGTCCACCCTGTTCAGCGAGTTTGCCCATGTCGATGACCTGCCGGAGAGCCTCCTGCGTGCCGGCCTTGGCCCGGATCGTCTTGATGCTGCCGCTTGCCTGTTGGCCGGCGATCGGCTGGGGAGAGTCGCAGAACGCCGCCGCCTCAGCCGCTTTTGACGATTTTGACGACGAGCAGGATTATCCCAGCGAGGAGACGCTCAAAGGGTTGCTCGCTCCGGTCCAGGGGCATGAAGATTCCTTTCGCAAATGGTCTCGTGATTCGCGGCTGGGTTACCAAATCAAGGGGCTTTTCAGACTGAGCCAGCCTTGGGAGGCTAATTCGGCTCTCCGCTTTTCCTTCCTGGAGCCGGCAAACGTTCGGTTTCACCTCTGGAATGGCCAACAGGGCGTAACGTTGGCCTATTACCAAGGACATCACCAGACGTGGGCGGCATACGCCACGACGCGCGAAGGTGATGCTCCCCAACCCACGGACCTTGTCCTGCTGGCGACCGATGAGGGCCGCTATCGCCGTTGTGGTGCCGGCACGCTGGTGCTGCGTCATCACGAGGGCAAGCTCGTGTTGACCCGCGGTGATTTGACGCTGTTGAGCGTTCCTTTTGATGGCCCGCCCAAGGAAGTTTTCATCGAGGGGAATGCAGTGGTCCGCGGGCTGGCCATGATCCGGCCATCTGGCGTTCCCTCAGCCCCCGGGCCAGGTCCCGTCGTCTTCCGCTCCGAAAAGCCGGCCGAGTTGGACTGGACGCTCCAACCGCCGGAAGGGCTTTTTTGGAACAAGCTGCCCGACGGACGGATGGAGCTGTTTGCCGGCGAAAAGTCGCCGGCAGCCCAGGCGTCGGCTCGCATCGTCAAGCCGGGCTTGTACGAGTTCATTTTCGTCGTCGAGGATCCGGACCCCGGCACTGGCATCTATCTGGGAAACGAGGAAGGAAAGCAACTCTGCCGACTGGCGTTCTTCCAGCACAAGCAAACCAAAAGGCCCTTGTTCGGGCCGTTGAATCCGGGCGACAATTGGAGCATCGATCGGTGGGCCGACTCGGCCCATCAGCCGGCGCCGTTTGTTGGCCAGCGGCAGTGGTTCCGGCTTACGGTCGGGGGCGGCGTGGTGAAGTATTGGACCAGCGGCGACGGCGAGCATTGGAGTCAGCCGGCGCCGACCGCCGAGATGTTGGAAGGGGCCTGCACCCAGGTCGGGCTCTACTGCCTTGCCAAGCCTCACAAACGGGCGATCAAGTTGGCGCGGATCGAGGTGCGCCGGTTGGAGACCCTCATGGCGTTGGCTCCCGAGGAGATCCGCGATCGGGTCGACGTTGGGCCCCTGGTCAAGGCGGGCGACGTGCCGGCGTGGGAACAACTCGTGGCCCAGAGCCGTCCTTCCGACATCCCGGCCGACACCTGGTGGCGGGCCTGCCTCGTGCGGACGTTGAGCGACAATCCCCGGTTTGATCTAGGCCGAATGCTCCTCGAACGTCTCCTGGACGTAGTCCTGGCCGAGCCGGGGGACTTAACGCGGCAGTTGCAACTGTTGGAAGAAGTCGCCCTGCTCGGCCATCCCAATGCGGATCCGACGATGGAGCGGCTCGCCCAACGCTGCGAGCGTCTCGGCCTGCAGCAGGCCCGGCAAGGCTGCTCCTCGCCGTTTACGACGATCAGCCG
>JBDKTH010000595.1:0-3888 GCA_039680305.1 Thermoguttaceae bacterium
ATCGCCGCCGACGGTCTGACTCACCTGAAGATCAAATTGAATGGCGACGACCTGGCCTGGGACGTCGCCCGAGTCGTGGCGATCGAACGCGTGGCGGCCCAAGCCCAGGCGGCGAGGGGCTGCACGACGTGGTACTATTCGGCCGACTTCAATGAGAAGTGCGCCAACGTCGAGTATGTCCTGGAGTTCTTGGCCCGTGTCGGCCAACAGGCGCCCGCCGCCTTGGACCGCCTCCAGTATATCGAGCAGCCGACCAGTCGCGACCTGCAGGCCAACCCTGACAACCGCATGCATGCGGCCGCTAAGATCAAGCCCGTGGTGATTGATGAAGCGCTCATCAGCTTCGAAAGCCTCTTGTTGAGCCGCGAACTGGGCTACTCCGGCGTCGCCCTGAAAGCCTGCAAAGGACACACCGAGGCCTTGCTGATGGGAGCAGCGGCGCAGAAGTACGGGATGTTCCTCTGCGTGCAGGACCTGACGTGCCCGGGCCGCTCGTTCTTGCACTCGGCCTCGCTCTCCGCTCGCATTCCGACGGTGGCGGCCATCGAAGGCAATGCCCGGCAATACTGCCCGATCGCCAACCAGGAATGGCTCGATCGTTTCCCGACGATGTTCCGCATCACCGATGGCACGGTCGGCACGGCCGCGCTGGATCATCCTGGACTAGGCTTCAACTGAACTAGTCCGGCTTTCCCACCACGCCAGGTTTCCAACCACGCTCGTTGATCCGCCGCCCCCCCTCTCCCGACTGACCCCGCGATCCTTGCTCGCCTAATCTGGGAACTGGACCTGCCGATCGGCTTGTGGGGCCGGCCATGAGGAATATGCGAGTTATCCCCCTCTCATAGCCTTGTACGGATTTCCAGATTAGTGACTTGCCCAATCTCGCTAATCAACCTATCCTGAGTTGACGATGATTCTCCGAAGAGAATGAAGGCAATGTTCCGTTTATGCATTGCCCGCTGTTGGGGCAAATCCCCAGCGCTCGACCTGCCTCACAATCCCCCCACTACGAAGGAGCATTCCGATGCTTCGTTCTCTGATCGCCTGCGTGGTCACAGCCCTGGTTTTTGTCGCGGCCGACGGGCTCCTCGCCAGTCCAACGCCAGCAGCCAACGAGACGGTCGTTGTGCCCGCACCAGCGGTTTCTCCCGCTGCTCCAGCGGTTTCTCCCGCGGCGGTGCGAACGCTCGACCGGCAAGCCATTCGGCAGATGCCGCTGTTGATGCGGCCCAATCGGCCTGGTCACTTCTACGGCAACACGGTTCGCCGCCTGCACTACGGCCGTTGAGCCTTCAAGGACGAGATCATTCCCCCCGGCGGATATAGCCTTCTTGCCGTGCGTGGAGAAACGGTGATACACTCGGCATCCGTGGGCTTGAGGCGCACGGATGCCGGTTTGTTTCTTTGGACCTCCACTCCTACCGCCAGTCACGTCTCGCGAATCGAAGCGGGCAGTCGGTCCCAAAGGAGTCTCATGACAACTCGTACCACGACGCTTGTTCTGATCATCGCTCTGGCGACCACCGGCCTCCGTGTGTCGCGGGCGACGGCGGGCGTGGTCGTCCTGACCAATCGGGCGGCGGGTCCTGTCACCTTTTCGGTCACCTCCTCCCTTGAGAAAGCAACCACGGAGCGGCTCGAACCAGGCGACACGCTCCCGTTGCCGGTGACCGGCACGGTTCAGTTGGCCTTCGATGTCGGAGGACAACGGCAACACTACTGGTTGACTCCAGACACGATCTACTTCTTCGCAGGCACTCAGGAGCAGCTCACGTTCGCCCAACTCACGCTGCCCGAGATGCCGCCGTCCGGGGAGCAGGGGAGGGGAGCGGATGCGGACCATCGGCCGGAAGTCGCCAGTCCTGACGGCCGACGGCCGTCGCAGCCTCGATCTGTGATCGGGATCATCCCCGTCAAAGTCCTCGTCGACGACGAAGAGCCGGCGGTCCAGCGGGTTTGGGAACAACGGCTGCGTGAACGGCTGGCCAAGGCTTCCGAGGTCTTCGAACAACTGTTCCGCATCCGCTTCGAAGTCACGGCGACCGGCACCTGGGACTCGGATGATGCTATCCAAGATTTTGTCCGCTCGCTGGGCGAGTTTGAAAGGAAGGTCTCGCCAGGGCCGACGGCTCTGGCGATTGGCTTCACCAGTCAGTATCCGGCCGATCAGTTCAGCAATCATCTGGGCGGGACCCGGGGACCGCTGTATCCTCACATTCTCATCCGGGAATGGTCGCCGCAGACGGGCGAGACAGAACGGCTAGAGATCCTCGTCCACGAGTTGGGCCATTTCCTGGGGGCCGCCCATAGCGCCGACGACAACTCCGTCATGCGGCCAAAGATGACCGACCGCCGCGCCCGAGCGAGGAGTTACCGCATGCGGTTCGATCCGCTCAACATGCTGGCAATGTCGCTGGTGGCAGAAGAGGTACGCCTGCGTGGGATCCGGGATTTTGCCCAGTTCAGTCCGGCCACTCAGACAAGACTGCGTAGCATCTACGCCGCGATGGCCAAGGCCCTGCCTGGCGACAATGCCGCGCCCCGATACGTGGCGGCTTTCGACAAACTCGCCGAAATTCGCTCTCAGTCAGCCGCGTCCTCACCGCTCGTGGCTGCCGCGCGGAAGGTGCTGGCAGCGATCGTGGCGGCCGCCCGGGAAGACGCGGCCCCGCGCAACGGCGACCAACGGACCGAGTATCTGGTCCGTCGGGCGGCCGCGGCTGCCAGGGAACTGCCGGCCGAAGTCGCCGCCGACGCCTTTCTCCTCGGTCTGGGAATCGGTCTGGATGATTCCAATGTGCTGCGAGCCAATCCCCTCGTCGGTCAAATCGGCAGACAGATCGAATCGGACAACCAGCGGAACGAACGGTTAGCGGTGCTCGGCACGCCGACCATGCAGGGGCGTCGTGACCTGGCACAGCACTTTGCGGTCTCGGCGGCGTTGGCCGTACAGTTGGGGCCCCGAACGGCCGAGACGATCGGCATCTTCAAGGAGGTAAGGGACTCGCAAGGTGGCACAGGGTTTAGTTTTGTCGACTTGTCGGCCGATCTCGCCGGCACGACCTTGGCCGAACACGTTCGCCGCGGGCGGCCGTCGCTGGAGGAACTCGCGACCACGTTCATCGTGGACGCCTTCTTGCCTTCGCCCGAGGGTCTTCAGGAAGGCCTAACCTGGAAGATGTTTTCCGACACCTACGGTTCAACTCAGGATGAGCGATTTCTCCGCAACGTCGCCGCGCTGCGCGAGCGAATCCTGGCGTTGCCGGGCTACAAGGCGAGTGGTCAATAACTGGCCCTCCCGGCGATCAAAATCGCGGTCCGCCGCCTGATTTCGCAGCAGACGCATGGCAAAGTGACAGTCGACCGTTGATGGCGATAGTGGCGTTTACATCCCGCAATGTTCGTGGAGTCAACCACTTAGGTATTCGGAAGCCCTTCGCCGTCATGTCATTGGTATGCCTTTTGCAGATCTGGTCTGCCGTCCCCGTCGTTGACGGGATTCAAGCAACGCGAAGGCTTGCGAAGACGAGGTGGCACCATGGAATACGACGTCGCCAAGATCATCCGAACGGCCAAACGGCTGCAGGAAGCCACCGGTTATCTGGAGTTGGGCATGACGCAGCATTCGCTCGATAGCCTTGACGGCCTGGAGGACGCAGGTCCACTTGAAGCCGAGGTGGCAGCGCTGCGGCGCAGGGCCCGACGGCTGCAACTCGGTTACGACGACACGGCCGTATCGCTCCAGGAGCCCGCAGAGCAAGAGCCGACGAGCAAGGCTGACTGGCTGACCCTGAGCCTATGCTACCATCTTGCCGGCGACGTCCAGCAAGCCAGTCAAGCCCTAGCCCAGGCCCGTGGAGCTCATCTGCCCCGGCCGGAATAGTT
>JBDKTH010000771.1:0-1530 GCA_039680305.1 Thermoguttaceae bacterium
GCCCGCAGCAGACGGTCAGCTTGTCGCGAGGGATCTCGACGTCGATCCCCTTGAGATTGTGCTGCCATGCGCCGCGGACCTTGATCGAGGTAGCCAGCGGGGCTCGCGGGGCACTCTTGGTCCCGCCCAGAAGGCCATTGCCCTTGCCGTTCTTCGCGTTGCGGGCCTTGCCATTCTGGCCGCCATCCGAAGCCTCCGCCTTGCCGTTAAGGAACGGCTCGAGCGCTTCGCCCGTGTAGGATCGCAAAACTCCCTCTCCCGCCGGGAGAGGGCTAGGGTGAGGGGAACTGCTCGTGGACTCCGATTTGGCCGCGGCCCTCACCCCGGGGGAGAGGGAGGCTTGCGAGCTCCCCTCCGCTCCATTTCCTGAACCCTGAACCCCGAACCCTGAACCCTCTTCCGCACGATACCGCTTCGCATGCGCGACCAGCTCTTCCGGCGTCCCGGCCGCGATGATCCGTCCGCCGGCCGCACCGCCTTCGGGCCCCAGGTCGATGAGCCAGTCGGCCGTCTTGATCACTTCGAGGTTGTGTTCCACGACGAGCACCGTGTTGCCCGCCTCGACGAAGCCGTGGAGCACCTTGAGCAACAGTTCGATGTCGGCGAAGTGAAGTCCCGTGGTCGGCTCGTCCAACAGGTAGAGCGTGCGCCCCGTGCTTTTCTTGACCAGTTCCCGGGCAAGCTTCACGCGCTGGGCCTCGCCGCCGGAGAGCGTGGGCGAGGGCTGGCCGAGCTTCATATAGTCGAGGCCCACGTCGTGGAGCGTCTGCAGCTTGTGGCGGATCTGGGGGACGTTCTCAAAATGTACCAAAGCCTCTTGGACGTCCATCTCCAACACCTGGGCGATCGACTTGCCCTTGAAGCGGATCTGGAGCGTCTCGCGGTTGAAGCGGTGCCCTTCGCAGACCGGGCAGGTGACCCAGACGTCGGCCAGAAAATCCATTTCCAGCCGCGTGGAGCCGTTCCCCTCGCAGGCCTCGCAGCGCCCGCCGTGGACGTTGAAGCTGAACCGCCCCGGCTTGTAGCCCCGGGCCTTGGAGTCGGGCAGCTGGGTGTACAGGTCGCGGATGTCGTCGAAGAGCTTGATGTAGGTGGCCGGGTTGGAACGGGGCGTGCGCCCGATCGGCGACTGATCGATCGAGATCATCTTGTCGAGCTGATCCAAGCCCTCGATCTTCCGATACGCCCCGGGGTTGCCGAGCCCGCCGTTGAGATCGCGCCGCAGGGCCTCGTCGAGGATGTCGTTAACCAGCGAGCTTTTCCCCGAGCCCGACACGCCCGTCACGCAGACGACCGTGCCGAGCGGGATTTCCACGTCGACGTCTTTGAGGTTGTTGTGCTTGGCCCCGAGGACTTTGAGCCACCGACCGTTCGTGGGCCGCCGTTTTTCCGGGACCGCAATCCGCCGGCGACCGGAGAGGAACTGCCCGGTGAGACTCTCCGGCTTGTCCATCACCTCTTGCACCGGGCCGCTGGCCACGACGTAGCCGCCGCGCACGCCCGGCCCTGGGCCAAAATCGACCACGTGGT
>JBDKTH010001058.1:0-10467 GCA_039680305.1 Thermoguttaceae bacterium
CTGAATGGACGTGCGTGACGCTGGGAAAGACGGTAAATGCACTCATCCGGCGGCCCTCACAAGCTCGTCGCCGCCCCACCCCTCCCGCAAACGGACACGATGTCGCGAGCCAAGATGATCATTGCCACCGATGTATCCGGCGATCGGCCGAGGGGCTCCTGGGAGTGGCACGTGACTTGCAAGATGAGTTGTTGCGGCATGTTTCATTCGTCCTCCCCAACGAACCGAAAGGATGCGTTACCGATATGTGGCGAGTATGGAGAACGATCATCGTGGGTGGAGTGATGGCCGTGGGGCTCTTGCTGATCGCCCGGACGTCAGCCCGAGCCGAGGACCTCTATGGCTACAGGAATTACGGCCTCGGCAACGACTATTACGGCGGTCAGTACTACGACCGCGATCTGCAGTACCGGCCTCAGTTCCGGACATCGCCGACGCCGCCGCCCCCGGACTTCGGCCCCTCGCAGCCTTATTTCCCGCACGACTTCCGCGTGTCCGGCAGCAAGTGGTATTTGTTCTCGCCGCGTTTCAAAGCGTTTCCGATGTGGTCGGGCTACAACGACACCTATCCGCGTGGAACGGGCACTGAGTTCTTCTACATCCGCCCCGAGTCTTATTACTAATGTGGTTGAAATGGCTTCCGTGGCGATACGTCGTCAGTCGAGCGGCGCAAGCACGGGGATTCGTCGATCCGGTCACCGTCATGTCGCGGCTCCATCGCTTTTCCGAGCCGTCGGAAGTGGCGGTGCCGTTGGAGTTGCTACGCGCCGGGGTGATTTTTCACTCACGCGGCCTGATCAACACCCAGGCCATCCAACACAACCTCGACTGGGTCTGGCCCTACTGGGTTGAGCGACAGTTCAACCCACGCGATTCGGCCTTCATCCCGCGGGCCTTTTCGATCACCCACGTCAATCTCACCTGCCGCAACTGGACGGCCGTCGGGGTGCCGAACGTCGACCTGCTGCCGATCGTGGATCCTCGCGGCCTGGTGACGCCCCATTGGGACGGCTGGTCGCTGGATGGATGGATCCTGACCGAAGGCGGACTGCATCTACTCCCCTCGCAGTCTGGCAGCGTCCAACAGCGGCTGGACTGGAACGGCGAACTGGCCGTCGTGACCCAATCGCAGGCCGAGGGGCTGCAGCTGGAGTCGCGCACGAGTGTGGCGATCGAGTTGGGACGGCCGGTGTGCCGGCAGATCTGGCGCGGATCGAGCGCGACGCCCGCCTGGCTCGTCGTTTCCCTGCGGCCGTACAACCCGGAAGGTGTGAGCTTCATCCACCGCATCGAATTGGATTCAAGCCGCTCCGGATGGACCGTGGATCGGCGCGACCGCGTCCTCTTCTCCCGGCCCGCGGACCGACACCTGATGTCCGACTACCGGCATGGCGACGTCTATCTGAAGGCGCCGGGCGGCGACGATGTCTTCACGATGGAGTGCGAGGTGGGGATGGCCACAGCGGCCGCGATGTTCGCCCTGGAACCCGCGGCGGCACGTTCCGTGGAGGTGACGATTCCCCTGGCACGCTCCGCTGCCCGATCGGGCCGGCGATGGTTTGGCTGGCGAAAGCCCCGTCGCCCACGCGCGAAGCATGCTCACGTGGAGGGGGAGCCGATCTCCTGGCGCGACGCCCTGGCCAACCGGGCCGTGCTGCAAATCCCCGATGCCCGGCTGGCGTTCCTCTACGAGGCGGCCATCCGTTCGCTGGTCCTGCACACGCCAGGGGAGGTCTATCCGGGGCCGTACACCTATAAACGCTTTTGGGTGCGTGATACGGCGTTCCTGCTTCACGCCCTGTTGTGTATGGGACTCATCGATCGCGTGGAAAATTGCCTGCCCCACCTGCTGGCCCGCCAGACGGGTACCGGTTACTTCCTTTCCCAGGAAGGCGAATGGGATACCAATGGCGAGGCCCTTTGGCTGCTGTGGCGCTACGCGAACCTCTCAGGCCGCCGGCCGCCCGCGGCGTGGCGCGACGTGCTGCGAAGCGGTGGACGATGGATTGTCCGTAAACGAGTTCCCGCCAACATTCCCTCTCCCCATGCGGGGCTCTTGCCGGCCGGGTTCAGCGCTGAGCATCTGGGGACCAACAACTATTACTACTGGGATGATTTTTGGGCCGTGGGCGGCCTCCGGGCAGCCGCCTCCTTGCTGGAAGACCTGGGCGACCCGGTGACCGCGACTTCGTTCCGCCGAGAGGCCGACGATCTCTTGGCGGCCATCGACCGCAGCCTCAAGGTCACGGCCGATCGGCGAAGCTGGCCGGGGATCCCCGCCTCACCCTATCGACGCATGGATCCGGGAGCGATCGGTTCGCTGGTGGCCGGCTACCCACTCGGGATCCTCCCGCCGGACGATCCTCGGCTTTTGGCGACGGCCGCCGTGTTGCGCGAGCATTTCTTCGTCGAAGGCGGCTTCTTTCAGGACATGATCCACTCGGGGATCAACCCGTACCTGACGCTCCACGTGGCCCAGGTCCTGCTGCGGGGCGGAGATCCAGACTGGTTCGAACTGGTCCAGGCCGTAGCTCGCCTGGCCTCGCCTACCGGCCAATGGCCCGAAGCGATCCATCCGCACACCGGGGGCGGCTGCATGGGGGATGGACAGCACGCTTGGGCCTCAGCCGAATGGGTGATGGCGATCCGCAATGCGTTCGTCCGGGAAGAAGGCAACCGGTTGATCGTCGCCTCGGGAATCCCATCCGTCTGGCTAGATGCCGGTGCGCCGCTTTTGTTTGGTCCTGCTCCGACTCCCTGGGGCGACGTTATAATCCAAGTGAAGCCTCAAGGCGATCAGGTCAGCGTCTCGTGGGAAGGCACTTGGCGCGGGACAATCCCGCCCATTGAGGTCCGGCTCGTCGGCTGTCCTGTTCAACTTGTCAACGGCGATCATGGCGAAGTGCTCCTCCCGCGGAATCTCAGACCATGAACATTCTCATGCTAACCAACACCTACAAGCCTCACGTAGGTGGCGTGGCGAGATCCGTGGAGGCGTTTGCCGCTGAACTGCGGCGGCGCGGCCATCGGGTGCTGGTGGTGACGCCGTCCTTTGAGGGCACACCGGCCGAAGAAGTCGACGTGATCCGTGTGCCGGCGATTCAGAAGTTCAACGGGAGCGACTTTTCCGTCCGGCTGCCGATCCCCGGCTACCTGACTACGGCCCTGCAAAACTTCCGTCCCGACGTCGTCCATTCGAACCACCCTTTCCTGTTGGGCGACACGGCCCTGCGGATTGCCGCAATGCACAACGTGCCGGTGGTCTTTCAACACCACACGATGTACGAACGCTACACGCACTACGTTCCGGGCGATTCGCCGCTCTTGCAGCGGTTCGTCATCGAGCTTTCGACCGAGTACGCCAATCTCTGCGATCATGTGATCGCGCCGAGCGAGAGCGTGGCGGCCGTGCTTCACCAGCGTGGCGTCGAACCGCCGATTTCCGTGGCCCCCACGGGCGTGGATGTCGCCCATTTCGCTCACGGCGACGGCCGCGGGATTCGCGACGAATTGGGCATCCCGGCCGATGCCTTTGTCGTCGGCCACCTCGGCCGCCTGGCCCCGGAAAAGAACCTTGAATTCCTTGCCCAGGCGGTCGCCCTCTTTTTGCGCAAGCACCCCCAGGCCCGCTTCCTCCTGGTCGGCACCGGACCATCCGTGGAAAAGCTACGAGCCATCTTCGCCAAGGCCAAGGTGTCGGATCGGGTGCACTGGGCTGGCACGCGCACCGGCCAGGCGTTGGTCGACAGTTATCACGCCATGGACCTCTTCGCCTTTGCCTCGACCAGCGAGACCCAGGGGATGGTGCTTACCGAGGCGATGGCGGCCGGCTGTCCGGTCGTGGCCCTCGACGCCCCTGGGGCCCGGGAAGTAGTCGGCGATCGGATCAATGGCCGATTGCTGAGCGGTCCGCGCGTCGGCGAGTTTGCCGAAGCCCTGGCCTGGGTCGCCCGGTTGGACAAAGAACACCGGGAGGCGATCTGCCGGGCGGCCCGGCAGACGGCGGAAGAGTTCTCGATGCCTCGCTGTACGGAGCGACTGATCGGCGTCTACCAGACGCTTGTCGCCGCCCACGCCGGTGCCAAGGCGAAGAAGCATTCGCTCGACGATAGCCTGTGGCAGACGTCGGTGCGGCGGTTCGAGGCCGAGTGGAGACTGTGGTCGGCGATGGCCACGGCCGCACGCACGGCGATGAAGGATCGCCACCTTTGGAAAGTCCCCTCCCTCTTCGGACGCCTGGTGGCTCGCTGGCGCCGCTTCCGCCAGGCGATCAGTCGAAGTGAGTGGGACATGCGGCTCCTGGGCTACTCTCGTTCCGAAGGCACGGCGACCGAGCCGGGGTTGGTCCTGATCCAGATCGACGGGCTCTCCCGGCCGCAGTTGGAGCACGCGTTGGAACACCGCCGCCTGCCGTTCCTCCGACGGTTGCTCAAGCGTGAGCGTTACCGGCTCCACTCCTTCTACTCCGGAGTTCCCTCGTCGACGCCGGCCGTGCAAGGCGAGATGTTCTATGGGGTGAAGACGGCGGTCCCTGCCTTCAGTTTCCGCGACCATGAGACGGACCAGCCGGCCATCATGTTCGAGCCAGGGGCGGCCGCGAAGGTGCAGCGGCGTTTGGCCGCCGAGGGCCGTGCATTGTTGGAACGCGGGGCCGCGTACTCCGACATCTACTCCGGCGGCGCTGACGAGGCCCACTTCTGTCCGGCCACCCTGGGCTGGGGCGATCTGGCCCGGCTCTTCCACCCCGTGACCTTCCCCTTGCTGCTTCTCCTGCACTGCGTCAGCGTGCTGCGGATCGGAACGCTATTGACGATCGAGTTCTTCTTGGCGATCTTCGACTGCCTGCGAGGCTTGATCAGCGGTCAGGACCTGAAGAAAGAACTGAAGTTCATCCCGACCCGCGTGGGAATCGCCATCTTGCTTCGGGAACTGTTGACCATTGGGGCCTCGATGGACGCGGCTCGTGGACTTCCCGTGATCCATCTGAACCTGCTGGGCTACGACGAGCAGGCCCATCGCCGCGGGCCGGATTCTGCATTTGCCCAGTGGTCGCTCTCCGGAATCGACGGCGCAATCCGCCGCATCTGGAGTGCGGCCCGCCGCTCGGCCCGCCGCGACTACCAGGTGTGGATCTACTCGGATCACGGCCAGGAAGAGACTGTTCCCTACAAACGGCTCCACGGCGAGACGATCGATGCGGCCGTGGCCAGAATCCTCGAAGGAGTCGCGGTCGAAAAAGCCCCCGGCCCACCGCCGGAACACGGGGTCCAACTCCAGCGGTTGCGGTGGCTCGGCGGCGGCTGGCTGCGGCGACTGCTCTTTGGCTCGCCGCCGCCGGTCGAGACGCCGATCCACGACCATGGAAAGCCGATCTACGTGGCCGCGATGGGATCGTTGGGACACATCTATCCCGCACGCGAGTTGACCGGCGACGAGCGTGATCCCATCGCCCGTCGCTTGGTCGACGAGGCCAAGATTCCCATGGTTCTGGCCGCCGATGGTCCGGGGGAAGCCCTGGTCTGGAACACCCAGGGACAACTCCACCTGCCGCAGGACGCTGCAGCCGTCCTGGGGGCGGACCATCCGTTCCTCGAGGAGGCTGCTCGTGACCTGGTTGCAGTCTGCCATCATCCGGATGCCGGACCGTTGGTCATCGCCGGTTGGCGACCCGGGGAACCGCCGATCACCTTTGCCCTCGAGAACGGAGCACACGGCGGGCCCGGGTCCACGGAGACGCACGGGTTTGCCCTTTTGCCGAAAAACGCCCCCCTGCCCTCTAGCCGCGGCGCCTATGTGCGTCCGCTCGACTTTCGCCACGCCGTGTTCCAAGCCTTGGGACGGACCACGCGACGCGAGGATATACGCCATCGCCAGCCGTCCAGACGCGACACGTTGCGAATCCTCACCTACAATGTTCACAGTTGCGTGGGACTCGACCGGCGGCAGGCCCCCGAGCGGATCGCCCGGCTGATCGCCCAGCACGAGCCCGACGTGGTGGCCCTCCAGGAATTGCAGTTGGGCCAGGCGGCTACCGGGGCGCATGAGCAGGCCTATGCGATCGCCCACGAGTTTCAGGTCGAGTGCAACCTGCCGACGGTGCACGTCGAAGCCGATGCCTTTGGAAACGCCGTGTTCAGCCGGTTGCCCCTGCGCCTGGTACGCTCCGGACAACTGCCCAGCCTGACCGGCGGCCGGTACGATCCGCGCGGGGCCATGTGGGTGGCGGTCGAGGTGGATGGCCAGGATTTGCAGCTGCTGAACACCCACTTGGGCATCCCCGCCCGCGAGCGGGCCTTGCAGGTCGAGACGCTCTTGAGCAACCAGTGGCTCGCCGATCCGGGCTTTCACGAGCCGCGGGTCGTCTGCGGCGACTTCAACACGCCGGCTCGATCGCGTCTCTATCGTCGCATCTGCCGCCTGTTGCGCGACGCCCAGTTGCACGTGGATGGTTTTCGACCGAGACCCACCTTTCCCACCCATTACCCGCTGGGCCGCATCGACCACGTGTTTGTCGGCCGCGACGTGGAAGTCGTCGGCGTCGAGGTCCCCTCCTCGAAGCTCTCGCTGGTCGCCTCCGATCACCTTCCCGTGCTGGTCGAAGTCCGCCTCAAGGCCGAGAAACCAGCCAGCGAAGAATCGGTCGTCTCGCCGGTGTGACGGCGTTGAAGTCCTGCCGCGATGACGTGATACGCGTGTGCCACTGTTTGCCTGGTGGGCAAGCAGTGGCACACGCTTGACTAACGGGCGACGATCTGGCTCTCACTTGTCATCGACGGGGACCAGCTGAATCGCGTCCACCACGGCGTATCCGTCGGTTCCCGCATTGCCAACGACGATGCGAGTGGATTTGCCGGCGGGAAGCAAGAACGTCCCGAGCGGCTCAAAGAGCCCATCAATCGCCGGCTTTCTTCGCTGATTGACTTGGACGGTTTGCGAAATCTCGCCGGTCTGGATCGTGACCGGCGTGTTGGTGGCACGGTTCGGGGTGGCCAGATAGGCGATTCGCACCTCGTACTTGCCGGCCTTGGGGATGGTGGGCACAAAGGCGAGTGACTTGGCTCCCTTGTTCGCATTGCCGTCGTGAACATAACCGTTGCCCACGAACGGCTGCGAGTATTCCGAATGGGTCCAGGAGCCGATCGTCTCCGCTTGGGTGTCGTCGAGGATGACCCCTGCCAGCTTCTTCGGATCAACCCCGGTGACCCAGACCACGCTCTCATCCCAGGGTAGCCCCGGTCCGCCGTCGGGCAACCGCATATTCTTGGCCGCCCGGCGGGCGATTTCGACGAGTCGCTCCGGCTCGTCGTAGACGCGAATCTCGCAGATCCCCGGCTCGGGGCCTTGTGGCTCCAAGAACACGATCCGCAGCCGGGCGGTCGTTTGCCGGTCGAGCCCTACGAGGTGCCGGCGAAAGCGATTCGCGTCGACCTCGGCCACGTTCTGCCAGACGCCGCGTTGCCCGACTTGGAGGGCGAATTGACGCGGCGCGTGCGCGGCGGTCAGGAAGGTCACGTGTACCAGGTTGAACGTCTTCGGCTGGTCCCAAGCCAGTTCGAGCCAGGGCTGCGCGTCGGTGGTCTCGGGGCCCCAGGCGTTGGTCCTTCCGGCGGCGGCCCGGGCGAAGCCGTTGATCGCGTTGGTCGCACGCATCACCTCGCCCGTGGAACGTGTCCGTTGGCTGGAGGCGGTCGCGGTCGCCGCTCGGGCCAGGTCGCGCGGGTCGCGGTTGGCCAGATCGATCAAGTGCGCGCCGTCCTTGAGCAACTGCTGCTGGAGTTCTTCGAGATGCTTGGGGGATTGGTAGAGCCCGCGGGGCGTTGTCTGGTGCTCGACACACATCGCGGCCGCCGCGCCCGCGGCTTGGCCCATTACGGCACAGGTGAGCATCACGCGCGTGGCCGACATGGCCACATGGCTTGCCGAGACGTTGCGTCCGGCCATCAGCAGGTTGTCGACGTTCTTGGAATAGAGACTGCGATAGGGGATCGAATGCGGCCAGGCCTTGTAGTCGTGCTGTGCGGGCGGACCGTTGTAGAAGAACCCTTCCGGGTAATGGTCGTCGACGCCCCAGCCACCATAGGCCACGCGGTCGGCAAACAGCGTCTGCTCGGCGATGTCGTTCTGCGTCAGCACATAGTCGCCGATCAGCCGGCGATTCTCACGCTTTCCGGCGACATGCGCCATCCAGACCAGCTTGTGGCTGGCCGCCTGGTCGCGGTACTTGGGGCAATGGTTTTTGACATGGTCCCACATGCCGTACATCAGCCGCAGCAGGTCGTCGCGGATCTCTTCGGCATCGCGGTAGGTATCCTGGGTGCCGCCCAGCTCGATCATCCACTGCCACTCGATCTCCCGGCTCAGTCGCGGGTGTCGGCCCGGCGTAAAGTCTTCGCAACGGTCAAACTCCATGGCCCAAGGGACTGACTCGAACGGCTGCGGCGAGTCGGTGGGCTGGCTGAAGTACTTCAGCGAGTTGCCCATCGTCTTCCCGTCGCCGACCTCGGGAGCCATCGACTCGCCGTACATCGAACGCGGTTCCCGACCGTGCCGATACTCACCTCCCGCGGCCACGCCGACGACCGAATCGCCCGTGCAGTCGACGAACACATGTCCGCCAAACCGCAGACGCTGGCCGTGTCGCACATCCAACGCGGTCACCGCCCGGATAACCCTGGGCGACTGTGGCTCGACGCCCATGACGCGCGTGTTCAGGTGCAGCGTCAGATTAGGCTCGGCCGCAACCAACCGAAGCAGTCGGCCGGAGTAGAGCTTGGCCTCGTCGGTACGCTGGTTTCCCAGGCCGCGGACCTCTTCGATCAGCCCGGTTTCACGCGGATCGAGCGGATCGACGTTCGTATGCGGCCAGAAGCCGACGGGCGGGACGAGGATTTCCACGCTCCCATTGCCGCCCAACACCGGTCGATCCTGGATCAGTACGGTCTTCGCCCCCAGGCGGGCCGAGGCGACCGCGGCCATGCAGCCAGCCAGGCCTCCGCCCGCGACCACCACGTCGTACTGGCCCATATCCTTCACGTCGCCGCTCACGCCGCCATGGATCGCCCGCAGCTTGGCGAGTTGATCCTTTTCGTCTGGCGGAAGCCACGTCAGATTATCGGTCAGCACGATTACGTCGCAGCGGCCGAAATAACCGGTCAGATCGTGAAGTCGCAACTCGACCTTGCCGGTCAACGCGTGCACCCCGCCGTCTTCCCAGTGCCAGCCGACCTGACCGCTCTGGCCGAAAACCGGCTCGATCGCTTGACCGTTCAGACAAATCTGAAAGCGGCCTGGATGATGCTGGGGAACCCAGTCTCTCGTGCGGGCCCAGAGCCGATAGCGTCCGGCCTGTGGCAGGGAGACGGTCGTCACGGCGTCGGCCACCGGTTTGCCCCGGCCGATGGCCATCAGGTAGGGCGAGCCCATCTGGTCGATGAACTGCGTGTCGCTGGTCCAGCCGCCGGACGAGTCAAATCGCTCCGTTTCCAGCCAGAGGACGTGTTCGGCTGCCATTGCGTCCGAACAGGCTGCACAAACCAGGAGCATGCCTAACCAACGCGACGGCCCTTTGCACGCGAACATCCTGGAGTCCTCCCGATCAAGTCTTGTAGGGCGGCGCCGAGCTTGCGAGGCCCGCCAGACGACTCAGCCCGCCGCGCCGCGATCCTCCCGCTCGTGCTGCATGCGCCAGCCCGGCAACGTGACTGATTGTTGCGGCTCGACCAGCTTGTCGTACAACTCCGGTCGTCTGGCCTTAAGATACCTTTGGCCCGAGGCGTCGGCAATCTTTTCGGGCGTCAAGAGCCCCACGACCACGTCGTCTTCCAGGGCCTGGCTTTCGACGAGTACTTCGCCAAACGGGTCGAGAATCATCGCCAGGCCCGGCTTGACCGTGTCGTAATCCCAGCCGATCGGGTTGGTGAAGACCGCGTAGACGCCATTTTCGTACGCCCGGGCGGGGAGCCACCGCATCAGCCACCCCCGCCCCTTCGGGCCCTGGAACTCCTGCCTGAGACGCACCGGATCGCGGTGCCGATTATCCCACAACGACCGTTCGACCGTCCCTCGGCCGGGCATCTTCGAGGGGAGGCAGGCGGTCACGTGTGGCATGAAGATGATCTCCGCGCCCATCAAGGCCGTGATCCGCGCGTTTTCCGGCAGGTTGTTGTCGTAGCAGATCAAGAAGCCGACCTTGCAGCCGAGTAGTTCGATCACGTTGTACCGGTCGCCCGGGGTCAGGTGGGGGCTGATGAAGGTGTGCAGCTTGCGAAATCGGGTGATGAACCCGTCCGGCCCGACCGTGACATAGCAGTTGTAGGCCCTATCGTCGTCCTTTTCGACAAGCCCTGCCATGACGACCACGTGGAACTCCCGGGCGATCTTGAGGAGTTCCTGGACCGATGGTCCGTCGGGCACCGGTTCGGCCACGGCCAGGAGTTGCTCCTTGCTCAGGCTTTGCAGCCAGGTGTA
>JBDKTH010000382.1:0-15479 GCA_039680305.1 Thermoguttaceae bacterium
GCCACCACGCAGACCGCAAGCGGCGGCTCGACCGGCGGCGAGGCCGGGCCCGGCACGACCGGACTGGGCGTGATGGGGTTTCTCGCCTCGGGCGCGGAGCCGAATTTCGGGCTCTATGCCAACCACGTGAGGCGGGCGCTGCGCAAGATCATCTCGTCGCAGGACAGCGCGACCGGGTATATGGGCCACAGCATGTACCATCATGGATTCGCCATGCTCGCCCTGGCCGAGGCCTACGGGGCGGTCGACGATCGCAACCTTTGGACCGCGGGGAAGGGGACGCAGGGACGCTCCATCGGCGCCGCGCTGGAACTGGCCGTGCGCGCGGCGATCACCTCCCAGAAGAAGAATCCGCTGGGCGCGTGGCGCTACTCCCCCGATGCCACCGATGCCGACACCTCGGTCAGCGGCGCGGTCCTGGTCGGCCTGCTCGCGGCTCGCAACGCCGGCATCGAGGTCCCCGACGCGTCCATCGACCGGGCCATTTCGTACTACAAGAGCATGACCTCCAATTCCGGGCAGGTCGCCTACTCCGGCGGCCTGAGCGGTTTCGATGAATCGTTGGCGCGGATTTCCATCGCCACGCTCGTCTACGCCGTGGCTCGCCGCACGGACCTGCCCAAGTACAAGGCCACGCTCGAATACCTGACCCAACGACTCGAGCAGGGGGCCAACACCAGTCCGTATGCGGAGTACACCTCGTACTACCAGGCCCAGGCGTTGTTTCAAGGGGACGTCGAGGCGTGGGGGAAGTGGAACAAGCTCTTGATCCGGCAATTGAAAAGCAAACAGCGGGACGACGGCAGTTTCCCGGGACAGTTCGGTACGCCGGTCAGCACGTCGTTATCACTGCTGGCTCTGGCCTTGAACTACCGACTGCTGCCGATCTACGAGCGATAGGACCATGATCATCACGAGAACCTGCCCCCTTTGGCTGTTGACGCTGGCGCTGGTGCTGATTCACGTCACCCGTGCCAGCGCGGAGCCGGCCACCAGTTCCGCTGCGCTGGCCACGCTCCAGTTAACAAGCGGCGATCACCTTGCGGGCCAGTTGGGCGACTGCGACAAAGCAGGGCTCGTGCGGTGGCAGGGCTCCGCGTTCGTAACACCGCTGGACTTCGCGCTGAGCGCCGTCAGCGCGGTCCGGTTTCCCGCTCCGCCCGAACGGCCGCGACCCAGCGGAGAGTATCGCTTCGAACTGCAGGGGGGCGATATGCTATTCGGCTCGCTCCTCGGCTTGTCGGCCCAAGATTGCGAACTGGAGGTGGCTCGCCTCGGTCGCCTCCGTGTGCAGCGGACAGCCATCCGGCGCATTTGGCGTTGGCGGGAGGGCGATGGGCTGGTGTACCTGGGCCCCAACAGCTTGTCGGAATGGACCGAGGCTTCACCGGACGGGGCGTGGCGGCAGGAAGGCGGTCACCTGGTGACGGATCGCAAGGGGGCTTGCCTGGCCCGCAATTTCGATCTTCCCCCACAAGCGAGCATTGAGGTCGAACTCTCCTGGACGGGACAACCGGAATTCGTGTTGGTCCTCGGCACCGGTCGCGAAAAGTCGGAGCACGCCCCTCGTTTCGAAGTGTGGGATCGCGATCTGGTGTTTCTCTGCGAAACGGAGGAGGGGGCGGACCTGACGCCGGTGCAGGCAATTACGGCCGGCGAGGGCCGCTGTCATTTCCTGGTGTGCCTCGACCAGCAACGCAATCAGGCGACCGTTTTTTCGGCGGACGGCAGGCGTCTGGCGGACGTGAAGACTGGCTTCCGACGCAGCCCCGCTCGGAAAACCGGCGGGCTTTTGCCCGTCCTGCAACAGGCCCTGGTCGCACCCACCTCCACAAAGGCCGAACCGAGTCCCAAGCCGGGATTCCGTCTGACCAACCATCGCGGGAGCCTGCGGGTCGAGCAGCTTCGCATCATGCGCTGGGACGGCCAGCCGCCACGCGACGTGCCGCCCGACCAATCGCGTCTCCTTCGCGCCGACGGCTCGAGCGTCAGCGGCGCGATCCAAGGATTCGATGCCCGGGCGGGCGAGTTTCTGATTGCCGAAAACGATCGCGTGACGCGAATCCGCGCAGACGACGTCGGGGGCATCGAATTGTCGGCGCCGGGCAAGGTGCCGCCCCGAGACATCCGCGCCGTCCTCCACGACGGCACACGGCTCAGCGGCCAGCTCGGCAAGGTGGCAGGAGGCCGGTTGTGGCTCAAGTGCGCCGGCGTGGCCGAGCCGGTTAGCGTGCCCGTGTCCGAACTGCAGACGCTGGTGGCCCTGGAGAACTCCAAGACGCCGTCGAGCGTCCAAGGACGCGTTGGGCGACTGGAGATGGAGAATCTCAAACTACACGGTTGTCTCCTCGATGCCAATAATGGGCCTGGGGCGAATTGCCTCGTCTGGCAACCGCAGGGCAGTACGACGGCGAGCCCGTTGAAACGCGGGAGTTCTGGGCGAATCGTCTATCGCGATCCTCCCCCTCCCTCTCCCGTGCCTCAGGCGCCGAGATTGGTGCGAGTCCAAGTGCAACCGGCACAAGCTGGAGGTTTTCTCGGGCGGTTCGCGCGTGTGATCGTGGGAAGCGGCCCGGGCACGGCGACTTCGCCTCAACCGCCGCGTCCCGTTCCCAGCCTCTACCTCCGTACGGGTGATGCGATCCCGTGTCAGGTGAAACAGATTGATGAACGGGGCGTCACGTTTCAGTCTTCCGTGTTCGAGGCCACCTTCGTCCCCCACGACAAGATCAAGGCGGTGGAACTGGAGAATCCCAGTAGCGACACGAAGATCAACAAGGCCAAACGCGATCGACTCCTGACACTGCCTCGCATGCAAAAGGACGATCCGCCCCCGCACTTGATCCGGTCGACCAAGGGCGACTACCTGCGGGCTCGGCTGATCGAGATGGACGACAAGACGCTGACCGTCGAGGTGCGGGCGGAAACCAGGCGTCTGCCTCGCGAGTCCGTCACACGCATCATCTGGCTGCATCAAGAGGAATCGGGCCGGGACGCCCCGAAGGCCGCCGTCGAAGACGCCTCGACCGCGATGCGCGTCCAGGCGGTCCGCGACAACGGTATTCGGTTGACGTTCCTTCCCGAGAAGCTGAGTAGCGCGACCCTCTGCGGCACGAGCGACGTGCTCGGCGCGTGCCGGGTCGCCCTGGGCGACATCGATCAACTGATTCTCGGCTCCGCCATCGAGCAGGCCGCGACGGGGCTGCCGTATCAGCGTTGGAAACTCCAGCGGGCCATCGAACCGAAGTTCGCCGGCGGTGACGGGGAACAGGGCGGCCGTCCTGGCGAGGAGTCGGCGCTGGTCGGCAAGCCGGCCCCGGACTTCGAGTTGGCGACGCTCGACGGCCAGCGGTTTCGCCTGAGCGGGCAACGCGGGAAGGTCGTCGTGCTCGACTTCTGGGCCACCTGGTGCGGACCTTGCATCCAGACACTGCCCCAAATCGTCCGTGTGGCGAAGGAGTGCGAAGACCAGAACGTGCTGTTGGTTGCCGTCAACCTGCAAGAAACGCCGGAGGCGATCACCAAGGCACTGGAACGGCTGAAGCTGAAGATGACCGTCGCCTTGGATTCGGATGGAGTCGTCGCGCAGCAGTACGCGGCCGTGGCCATCCCGCAGACGGTGATCATCGACAGCGCCGGCAATGTCGCGGGTCTGTTTGTCGGCGGCGGTCCACAATATGGGGATCAGGTGCGCGACGCGCTGCGAAGTGTGTTAGGGTCCGCGAAGAAATAACTTCGCGGGCCCTTAAGCGGCGGCAAAAGGCAAGGGGCATCGCCGTAGACGCCCCGTCCCGCTCATTTCTACGGCCAGCTTGTCGTTCAGGCACGCCCCTGGACTCGATTGCGATACTGGCGCGGGCTGAGGCCGGTCTCCTGTTTGAAGGCCCGGGCCAGGTACTCGCGAGAACGGAAGCCCGAGGCGGCGGCCACGTTGGGGACCGGCATGTCGGTGTCGGCCAGCAGTTGCTTGGCGCGTTCCAGGTGGACCCGGCGGATCTCGTCGGCCGGCGTCCGCCCCAGCACTTGTTGAAAACGACGGTCCAGCGACCGTCGCGACACAGGGACGGCTCGCAGGATGTCGCGGACCTGGATCGGTTGTGCCGTGTGCATGCGGATGAAGGCGATCGCCCGGGCCACGTCCTCGTCGTCGATCGCCAGCGTATCGGTCGATTGCCGGACGATCACGCGTGTGGGTTCAATCAGCACGGGTTTGGCTGGCGGCTTCGCGCCTCGCAGCATGCGGTCCAACAACGCGGCTGCCTCAAAGCCGATCTGTTCGGAGGTCAGGGCCAAGGCCGACAGGGGCGGATTGCACGTCTCGCACAACAACGCGTCGTCGTCGGCGCCGAGCACGGCCACCTGCTCGGGCACGGAAAGCCCTAGCGCCCGGCAGGCGTAGATCACCTCGCGTCCGCGCCGGCCGGTCCAGGTGAGCACGGCCACCGGTTTGGGTAAGTCGCGAATCCAACGCTCCAGGCTCTTCTGGTGCTTCTGCCATCCCTCGCGGGGGCGTTTCGCGCCAGGGGCGTGCAGCAGCGCACAGGAGTAGCCCAACTCGGCGAGCGTCTCGACAAAGCTATGATGATGGTCTTCCACGAACGAAAGGTTCATCGGGGCATAATAGGCGAAATGCCGGAAGCCCTGATCCAACAGATGCCGGATGGCGAGCTTTGCGGCCGCATGCAAGTCGGCCGTGACCGTGGGGAAGTCCGCCCCCGGCACCCGAGCCGTGGACACATTGACCACCAGGCCGTGGGCCCGCGTCAAGTGTCGGGCCATCGCTCGATCGGCTACCCGGGCGATGATCCCGTCGCCGCGCCAGCCCGGCGGCAATCGGCCCGGCGCGTGCTGGCATCGCTGCTCCAGCCACAAATCCCAGCCTCCCTGCTGTTGGGCGTATTGCGCGATGCCGCGAATCATCCGCCGACCCCAATCGGTCGCCGTATCGATGAGCAAGGCGACTTGCAGATACTTCGGTAACGACATCGGGGCTTCTCCAAACGTGCGGCATTCCTGGGCGTTGTCCGGCCTCGTGGCCAATATGGTTACATTATTTGCGCAATCTTACATTGACGCAAGCTCCCACGCGGCGGAGAATCGAACCTGACAAGCAGAGGCGGACCCTCCACCACGTGACACGGGAGAATCGAACATGAAAACGCGAGACCTGATTCTGGCGGCATGCGGCCTGCTCCTCGGCGTATCCATGGCCCCGGCCGCCGATCCCCCGCGATGGTTCGGCTTCAAAACCTACTCCCCCAATGCCGAGACGTTGCGGCACTTCACCGACGCGGGCGTGAACACCCTGGTCTGCTTCCCGGCCAACGTGTTGGCCTCGACGGGCGAACCGTACAACAGCGTCTATCCGCCCATCTGGAACGGGCCGGGCAACTACGACTTCGCGTGCCTCGACAAGCAGGTGGCCGACAAGTTGGCCGTCAATCCCAAGGCCAAATTCATCTTCTTCCTCGACCTGAACACGCCTCCGTGGTGGTGCCGGCTCCGCGGGCCCTCGCAGGGCGACAGCTTCAGCCAGTTGGGCCGCGTGGCGGCCAGCAAGGTCTGGCGTCGCGATACACGGGAGTATCTCCAGGCGGTGCTTCAGCATCTGGAGACGCATCATCGGGATGTGATCATCGGCTACTTTCTGGCGTGCGGCATGACGATCGAATGGCAGGATTTTCAACGCGGCGAGGAAGGCGAGATTCGACGTGCGGCCTGGCGCGAGTGGATGACCGATCGCGGCGAGCCCGATCCGATCGATATTCCGCCGGCCTCGGTGCGCGACCACGTCACGCACGGCCCGTTCCGCGATCCGGTCGCCGATGGCCAGGCCGTGCAGTACTGGAAGTTCTCTCACCAGTTGATTAGCGACACGATTCTGTACTTCGCCGGCGCCACCCAGGAGGTGATCAAACATCGCGTGCCGCTGGGCCTCTGTTACGGCTACATCATGGAGCACGGCAAGAGCCGCCTGCTCTACGAGGGCCATTTGGATTTCGACCGGGTCTACGCTTCGACAGACTTGGATTGGTTCATTTCCCCCGGCCCCTACCATGACCGGCAGATCGGCGGGGCGAGCGGGTTCATGGTGCCGATCAGCTCGATCCAGCACCATGGCAAGGGATTCTTGATGAGCATGGACCATCGCACGCCCACCGCGCGGAGTGTCTCACGCTTGGGTCGCGCGATCCCGGGCCATGAAAGCGGCTTCACCGACGACGCGGCCTGTGTGGCCGGACTGCGCCGCGAATTCTCGCTGCGGCTGATCAGCGGCATCTCGACCTACTGGTTCGACCTGTTCGGCCATTGGTTCGAAGGCCAGGCGATCTTTGACTCGATCAAGCAGATGCGCATCCTCTGGGAGCGGTTGGCCCAACCTCGCGAAGAGTCGGTGGCCGAAGTGGCCGTGCTCGTCGACGCTGAGAGCATGTACTATCTCGACGGCAAGGCCGAGTTCTACAACGAGCTGCTCTACAAACAGCGCTATGGGCTGTACAGGATGGGAACGACCTTCGATCTTTACTCGTTCGCCGACCTGCCGACCCTGGATCTGTCGCGCTATAAGCTGGTGTTTCTACCCAACCTGTTCGTGGTCGATGCGAAACGCCGCGAACTGTTGCGGGAAAAGGTTTTCACCGGGGGCAAGACCGTGCTTTGGGGTTACTCGCCCGGGATCATCGCCGATGGAAAATACGATCCCAGCCAGGTCGAGAAGCTGACCGGCATCCCTTGGGAAATCAAACAGCTCACGCAGCGCCAAATGGATGGTTGGCGTTCCGTCTATTCACCCAAGCCAAACGTGTCGGCCAGCGTTTTGCGACGGCTGGCCCGCGAGGCCGGCGTCCATATCTACTGCGAGGCCGAAGAACCGCTGTACGCCAATCGCCGGCTGATCGCGTTGCACACGATTACGGGCGGGCCACGCACGGTAACGTTGCCCAAGAAGTGCCGGCGAGTGACGGAGCTGTTCAGCGGGCGCGTCGTGGCCGAAAACGCCAGCCGTTTCGAGGACCAGCTGACGCCGCCGTGCACGATGCTGTATGAGATCGAGGAGTAGAAGAATGGCTATGGCAGGGTTTGGGTGGGGGAATGCGATAAGGAGTGGAACCGTGCGTTTTCTAAGGCATGACTCGGGTGTCCAAGGGCACGAAGGGGAAGAAGCCCTTCTGGGAATCCCGGGATGCCTCCCAAAACACACCTCTCCATGCCACTCACGTTTCCCACGCCCCGAAGCGGGAAGAACCAGAAGAGTCACCAACCACAGGAGAACCCTCATGAAGACCGCCCTTTCTCTTGCCCTCTTGGCCGTACTGCTGGGACCGGCTCTGCCGCTCGTCGCGGGCGAGGCGGCAGGCCCGATGATCGACTACACGCACGATCGCGTGCAGACCACCCTCGTACCCGGCTTGAAACGGATCGGGACCGTCAAGCCCCGCAGTGCGAAAGAAGTCGGACGCTCCAATCTGACGATCGGCTGCGAGATGCTCGATCGTGATTACGGAGACTTCGAACAGTTCAAGGCCTACATCGAGCCGTTGGGAATCAAGCGGATCCGTCTCCAGGCCGGCTGGGCCAAGACGGAAAAGGTCCAGGGCGTCTTTGATTTCGCCTGGCTCGACCGGCAGGTCGACTATCTCTGTGCGCAAGGCATGGACGTGCTGATGGAAACCTCCTATGGCAACCCGATCTATCCCGGCGGGGGCGGGGCGTCGCTCAGCGACGGACTGCCGGGCGGCGACGTAGCCCTGGCCGCCTGGGACCGCTGGATCGAGGCCCTGGCCAGCCACTACAAGGGCCGCGTGCGCGACTGGTCCACCTGGAACGAGCCGAACAACTGCAAGGCGAACACGCCGGAAATCGTGGCCGACAACAACATCCGCACCGCCGAGATCATCAAGAGACATATCCCCGACGCACGGATCGCCGGCCTGGTGGCTAGCTCGCCGAACGTCCGCTATGCCCAACGCTACATGGAAGTCCTCCGCGAGCGCGGCAAGACCGGACTCTTTGAGTGGATCATCTATCACGACTACTCGCTCAACCCCGACAGCGTTTATCCCCGCGTCGAAGAGTTTACGAAGATGATTCACCAGTACGCGCCCGGCATGAAGGTCTGGCAGGGCGAGTCGGGCGCGACCTCCGATCCCCACTATTCCGCGCCGATCTCCTCGCAGAAGTGGAACAGCGAACTGACGCAGTGCAAATGGAACGCCCGGCGGCTGATCGGCGACCTTGGCCATGGCGTTGAGTCGCTGTTGTTCACGTTCTACGATCCCGCCTACGATCAGCCCCAACGCTATACGAAGTTTGTCGACCCGCTCTGGATCCGCACGCGCGAAGACCGGTTCATGAAGCGAATGGGGTTGATCAAGTGCAACGAGGACGGCAAGGTGCTCAAGGTCAAACCGGCCTACTACACCGTGCAGCATATCGCCTCGATCTTCGACCAGTCGCTGGAGCCCGTCCTCGGGTTCGCCTGCGAGATTCAATGCGAGAAGAAGACGGCGGCCTATCTGTTCAAGAAGAAAGGCAGTCACCAAAGCCTGTTGGCCTTCTGGGACTCGTCGAGCCATCCGGAGAACACCAGTGAGACGACGCCCGCCCAGATCGCGCTGACCGGTGTCGCCTTCCAGGAGCCGGTCTGGGTTGACATGGTCACGGGGGCGATTTACGAGTTGCCGAAAGACCGCGTCGTCACGGAGGGTGACAAGACCGTGCTCAAAGACATTCCGCTCTACGACGCCCCAGTGCTGATCACGGATAGAAGCGTCGTGGTCCCCCAGTCAAAGTAAGAACAGACACGTAGGACGCTGTTGAGCGAACATGAGTGCAGCTTTAGTGGACAAAGTGGCCCTGGTTACCGGGGCAGGGCAGGGGATTGGAAGAGCGATCGCCCACGCCTTGGCCGCCCATGGGGCGGGCGTTGCCGTGAATGACGTGGATCGCGCCCGGGCTGATCGGGTCGTGGCCGAGATCCTCACCGCCGGCGGCAAGGCCGTTGCCGTTGTGGCCGACGTCTCCTGTCACCGCGAGGTCGACGCGATGGTGGCCGGAATCCTCAAGCAGTTCGGCCGGCTCGATATCCTGGTCAACAGTGCACGCGTCGAGCCGCCGCGGCCCGAGACGCTCTCGGACGACGCGTGGTGGGATCGCGTGCTGGCCGTGGATCTCAAGGGGGCGTACCTTTGTGCCAAGGCGGCCTGGGAGCCGATGGAACGCCAGGGGTATGGCCGGGTGATCAACATCTCGTCGGTCCAGGCCCTGTTGGGCAAGGCCGAGGACGATTGGATCGCCTACAGTTGCGCCAAGGCCGGCATGCTGGGCCTGACCCGCTCACTGGCGCAGCGCGGCATGCGCCAGGGCATCACGGCCAACGCCGTTGCGCCGGACTACATCGAGACGGAGGTCATGGTAGCCCGCTGGGGCCGCGACAGAGTGGACGCAATGGCCGCCGGCGTCCCCCTCGGGCGCGCCGGGCGACCCGACGACGTGGCCGACGCCGTGCTGTATTTGATTCAGGCCAGTTTCATCACGGGCGAGACCATTCATGTCAACGGCGGACGCTTCGTGCTCCCCTAAGGGCCCGCGAAGAAATAAAACGATAAGAGAAGACTTCCACCATGAAGATCACGACGATCAAAAAATGGCTTTGCGACGCCTATCGAACGAATCTGGCCTTCGTGAAGATCGAGACCGACGAAGGCCTGCACGGCTACGGCGAGGCCTCGATCGGGCTGCATGAAAACGCCATCATGGGCATGATCGAGGATCTCACGCCGTCGCTCGTGGGGCGCAATCCGCTGGACATCGAATCGCTGTGCCCCGATCTCTACCGCGACTCCTACTGGCCCATCGGCCCTGTTTTGACCAGCGCCCTGGCCGGCTTGGAGATGGCCTGCTGGGACATCAAGGGCAAGATGCTTGGCCAGCCGGTCTGGCAGCTGCTGGGCGGACAGTGTCGCGACCGGGTGCGCTGCTACGCCAACGCCTGGTTCGTGCCCGCCAAGACGCCGGCCGAGTTCGCCGCCAAAGCGAAAGAGGCCGTGGCCCGCGGCTGGAAAGCCCTCAAATGGGATCCCTTCGGCAGCCTCTATCGCGACATCACCAGCAGTGAGCTGCGGGACTCGATCCGCTGTGTCGCCGCCGTGCGCGAGGCCGTGGGCGAGTCGGTGGACCTGATGATCGAGGGCCACGGACGGTTCAACATGGAGAGTGCACTGCGGATCGCGGAGGCCCTGAAACCGCTGGGCATCCTCTGGTTCGAAGAACCGCTGTTTCCCGAGTTGCTCGAAGAGTTGGCCGCTCTGCGGCGTCGCGTGGCAGTGCCGATTGCCGCCGGAGAACGGATCTACCATCGCTACCAGGCCCGCGACTACCTGGCCCGCGGCTGCGGCGACTTCATCCAGCCCGACATCAGCCGCGTTGGCATCCGGGAAATCCGGCTGATCGCCGGCTGGGCCGACGCCGCCGGAGTGGGCTTCTGCCCGCACAACCCGATGGGCCCGATTACGAACATCGCCACGCTGCACATCGCCGCGTGCACGCCCAACTTCTTCTTGCTGGAGACCATGGCCAACGACGTCCCCTGGCGCAAGGAGATCAGCGACGAAGAGATTCGCGTCGAGGACGGCCAGATGCTGATTCCCACGCGGCCCGGGCTGGGCATTGAACTGAACGAGGCCGAACTGGTCAAACATCCCCCCAAACCGCATCGGCTGCGTCACTATCGTGGCGACCTGACCGCGATCCGTCCGGCCGACGCTCAGGAGTGGTTTACCCGATAGACCAAACAGAGCGCGTTTGTTCCGTGGGATTACAATTCCCTCTCGCTCCGGGAGAGAGTTAGGGTGAGGGGAATTGCCATGGACAGAGCAATTGCCAATTCCCCTCACCCCGCCCTCTCCCGGAGGGAGAGGGAGAGACCGTTGACACCCCTTAACGCACACGCAGGAAGGCCGCCCGTCCATGGCCCGTTTCGGTTGGATCGACTACGGTGTGTTCGTGGCCTACCTGCTGGTCTCGCTGGGCATCGGCGTGGCCTTCACGCGGGGGCAGCGATCGCTCAAGGAGTACTTCCTGGCCGGTCGCTCCATGGGATCCGTCGTGGTCGCGATCACCGTGATCGCCAGTCTCTTCTCCGGCATCAGCTATCTCGGCACGCCGAGCGAGGTCTACGTCCATGGGGTCGGCTACTGGCTCATCATCCTGGGCACGTTCGTGACCACGCCGGTGATGACGATCATTTTCATGCCCTTCTTCTACCGCGCGAAGTACTACAGTGCCTACCAATACATGGAGGCCCGTTTCTCGGTCGGTCTGCGCACGCTGTCCTCCGCGCTGTTCATTAGCCGCGTGACCCTATGGCTCTCGGTGGCCACCTACGCCCCGGCGTTGGCCCTGGAGCACGTCACCGGCATGCCGCTGTGGCTCTCGATTCTCGTCACCGGCGGATTGACGACGCTCTATACGACGCTGGGTGGCATGAAGGCCGTGGTCTGGTGCGACGTGATGCAGTTCGTCGTCCTCTGCGGCGGGCAACTGGTGATCCTGGCCGTGGCCCTCTCGGATATCCCCGGCGGCATGAGCAGCGTCCTCGACATCGCTCGCCAGTCCGGCCGGCTCGACTTGAGTTTCAGCCTCGATCCGACGATTCGCATCACGGTCTGGTCGATCCTGATCGGCGGCACTTGCCATAACCTGGTGCTGCTGGGAACCGATCAGGTCTCGATCCAACGCTACATGACGGCCACCAGCCTGGCGACCGCTCGCCGCTCGATGTGGCTCAAGCTGATCATCTCGCTGCCGGCCCTGTCGCTGTTTTATCTCACCGGCCTGGTCTTGTTCGCCTTCTACCGCTATAGCGGCGCCGACCCCTTGGCCGCCGGCCAGATCGACAAGGCGGACCAGATCCTGCCATTCTTCGTGATCAACGAGTTGCCCCGCGGGCTGCCCGGCCTGTTGATCGCCGGGATTTTCGCCGCCACGATGTCGACGATCTCCTCGGGGATCAACTCGCTGACCACGGTGAGCCTGGTCGACTTCTACCAACGGTTGTGGAAGCCCGAGGCGAGCGGGGAGCAGCAACTTCGCCTGGCCCGCTGGCTCACCATGGGCTATGGGCTGTTGATTGTGGCCCTGGCGTTTGCCGCCGGCCGTTTCGGCTCGTTGATCGAGGCCCCGGTGAAGCTCTTCGGCCTGATCGGCGGCCCGCTGTTGGGGCTGTTCCTCCTGGGAATGCTTTCGCGACGGGCGAATGCCCCCGGAGCGGTCGTCGGCTGGTTGGCCGGCGCGCTGGCCACGTGCTCCGTCGCCTCGCTGACCAATACCTCGTTCCTCTGGTATCCGATCCTCGGAGCGGTCACAGCCTTCGCGTTTGGCTGGGCGGCCAGTCTCTTCTGGCCGCCAAAGGACGACGCCGCGCTGGTCGGCGTGACCTGGAGCACGCGGTACGAAGTCGATGAGGGAGAATAGATGGCGTGGGGTATTCCGGGATGTGGGGGGATGAACACGATAGGGAGTGGAACCGTGCGTTTTCCAAGGCATGACTCGGGTGTCCAATGGCAAGAAACACAACTGCCCCCGGCAAGCGAACTCACCGGGGGCCGGTGACGCCATTGGCGCACCCTCGGCCCGGTTATCCCTTGTCGGGGTGCTCGCCAGCAGAGCCCGAGTCCATCTCACCGGGCGATGCGAGTCTACCGCAGCCCGATGCTCCGCATCAAGCACCATTGGACACCCGAGCAATACCTCCAAAAACGCATTGTTCCATCTCGCTCACTTTTCACCCACCCCAGACTTGAAAAAAAGATAGCCAAGGGAATTCCCGAAATGACAACCAAGCTCCCAAGACCATCCTTGCTGCTGGCAATCGTCCTGTTTGCCAATTCCTGCTGGGCGGCAGATAGCGTTTCACGCGACGCTCCGGCATCGCTCGACTGGGTCAACGACGCGCTCGTCGTGGCGATGCCTGCAGCCGCGGTGGGCGGTTGTCAGGCGGGCGTCTACACGCCGGCGGAAAACGGAGTGCGGCCGTGGCGCCACGCGATCATTCGTTGGCTCACCAGTCGAAGTGTCCGTGGCAATGGGGCAGTGCTCGTGCGTCAGGAAGCCTCGGAGGGCGGCGCCGGCCTTACGGCTATCGTCGATCCCCAGGCCGAGTACCTCTTCGAGGTCTTGGTCCATTTGCCCGGCAAGGGAGGGGGCTTTGGCACGCCTCAGGACAAGGACGTCGAGATCGTGGCCAGCGTTCTGGATGCCAACGATCGCGTGCTGGCCGAGGCTCCGGTGCCGCTGATTTCGGGAGACTGGGCCCCGGGACAGGTGTCGTTTGCCAGCGGCGCGGTGCGCGAGGTGCGGTGCGTCGTTCACGCCAAATCGCCAAAGCGGCTGCCATGTCTCTATTTCGCCGAAGGCTTCCGCCTGACCCGCAAGGACGACGCCTGGTGGAATCCGCAAAACCTGTTCAACGCCTCGCGCACTGCCGCGCGACTGCCGGACCAGCGGGAATTGCTCGTCAAGACCCTCGATCCTGACGTGGTTGGCGGCCACAATGGCGTCTACTTGAACTGGGACGGATTCTTCACGCAACGCGGGATCGCCGTGGGCGGTGGACACTGGGAACAAGAGTACAACCACCTGGCGGCCGCCGATGCCGTGGTCGAGCAGTTCCGCGACCGAGGCATGGCGAGAAACGTGGACGGCGAGTGCCTTCGCGGCTACGCCAACCGGCTTTGGCCCGGCTACAACATGTGCCACAACGCGCCGGCCTGGCACGCCTACTACAAACAGCGGTTCACCCGAATTGCTCCCGAAGTGCAGTTTCTCTCCCAAGACAATATCTGCACGCCCTCGTTCCTCTGCCCGGGAAAGGGCTGCTTCTGCCAGGATTGTCGCGACGGTTTCCGCGATTGGCTCCAGCGACGTTGGACCCCCGAACAACGCCATGCCGCGGGCATCGATGATCCGGCGTCGCTGGACATTGTCAAGTATGTCAAACGTGTCCAAGAGCGAATTGCCAAGGGACGCGACGCGGTGTTGGCCGACCCGGTGCTGCGCGCGTACGTCGAGTTCAGCTATGCCTCCCAGATCGATCGTTGGCGTGATGCCGTGGCGGCGGCCAAGCAAGCGGCCGTCCATCCGATCGCCGTCTGTGGCAATCAGTGGGGGGCCGGAGGATCGCGGCCGTATTCGGTCGCGCTCTCGCAGGTTAGCGACATGGTTTTCACGGAAGCCGAAGCGGAGTGTCTGAGGCCGCAGAAGCGAGCCGAAGCGGTCCTCGTGACCAAACTCGGGCTGGCCGCCGGCCAGTACCGCCGGCCCGTGCTGCTGTGCTTATCATCGCTGTTCCACGCTCCCCAGGCCGCCCATTGCCGACTCCGCGCGGTGGCCGGACAGGCGTGGGCCGACGGCGGCCGGCCCATGCCGTGGGCCACGGCTCCCGGAGCAAGTGGTTGGTTCTACGACATCGAGGCCCGGCTGTGTCGCTTCGTCCAAGAACACCGCGCCTTGTTCGCACGGCGGGATCGGGTGGCCAATGTTGGGCTGGTGTATTCGCTGCCGACGCACGCGTGGCGGCAGTTCCCGGCGTTCGGTCTCTCGTCCAGTCAATACCAGAGATGGTTTGCTGCCTGCGCGCGACTTCTGGAGGAGGCTCACGTGCCCTATGAGGTCAACTGTTGGTGGCACCCGCTATTGGGCGATGACCGCGCGTCGCTCGAGCGGCTCGATCGCTACCAGGTGTTGGTGTTGCCCGGGGTCGACTGTTTTACCGACGCGCAGCAGGAAGCCGTCCGGGCATTCCAGGCTCGCGGCGGCCGAGTGATCAGCCTGGCATGCCCAACCTTATACGACGCCGACGCCACGCCGCGTCCGGCCGGCCAGACACTGGTCGCACCGGGCGAACCAGCGTTGGAAATTGCTCCGGATCTCTTGACCCGTTATGCGCGAGCCGGCGAGAAACTTCCAGCCGAAAACGCGGCCGATGCGCAAACGGCCGACAACGAGCTGCAGGCTACCTTGTCGCGCGCGATGGCCGAGGATCGAATGCTCCAGACCGATGCGCCGGCGAGCGTCTGGGCCAACCTCTGGCTGGACGCCACCCGGCAGGTACTGTCGCTGCACCTGGTCAACGGGAACATCGACGAGCAGGCCGATCGGTTCCGGCCGGTCGCCAAGAGTCGTTGGCGGGTGCGATTGCCGGCCGGCGTTTCCGTGGATCGGGCCGTCGTCATCACCCCCGACGAAGCGGCCCCGCCGAGCCGAGCCACGCCGTTGCCCGTCGAGGTCTCCAAGGGGTGGGCCACGGTCGTCGTCCCCCGCATCGAAAGCTATACCGTGGTGGCCTTATATGCGGGAGAAGCGTTGACCGCGGCCAACCATGCGGCCAACAACCGACGAGCCGTCTGGCGAGCGAGCGTGACCCGTGACGCCAAGCCCGACACAACCCCTGATGCCAACGTAACACCCCGCCCATGATT
>JBDKTH010000141.1:0-7437 GCA_039680305.1 Thermoguttaceae bacterium
ATGGCGAGACCTTGGCGGTTTGCCACGGCCTGATGATCAGTTGGTGGGATCCCGCCTCAGGAAAACGTCTGCGTGATGTGATCCCGGAGGAGGGGCTGGAACTGTATTCCCTGGCCTGGTCGCCCGACGGCGGTGCGTTAGCCGTGGGAGCCCGCGGGTGCGTGCGTCTGCGAGATGCGAACACTGGGCAACCCCTGAATAGTCAGGACATGTGCACCGGCATAGTGGGCGCCTTGCCCGTTTGGTCACGCGACGGCAGAACCCTGGCAATTCACCCGGCCGGTTTGCGTGGGACTTGGGATTTGCCGTCAGGGAAAATCGCGGGCTATCCGACGTACCAGCAGCAGGCCCGCGGCCTCTGCCGATCGCCCGATGGGAAGCGGTTGGCGGTCGTTCAAAGCTCGCTGGATTTCGGGCTTTACGATGCGACCTTCGAGACACGTCTGTCGACCTTCGGCCAGTGGTCCGCCGAGGTCGTGCTCCTGGCGTGGTCGCCGGATGGACAGTGGATCGCTTCGCTTGGTTCTGACGGAGCCGTGCAGGTTTGGAACGCGACCGACGGGCAACGCCGGATTCACTGGAAGATCGGAACGCCGGCCACAATTTGGCGGGACATGCTGCTCTGGTCGCCGGATTCCACGCGTCTCCTCACTCGTGGGGAGAAACGGACGCTCCGGGTGTGGAATGCGGTTACGGGCGAGCCGGTTCACACCTTGAACCCGGCGGGGTTCCCCGTCGCCTGGTCCAATGACGGCAAGCAAATCGCTTCCTGCGGCCAGAAATGGGACATCGTCCTCTGGGATGCCAAGTCGGGCCGATCGATTCGCTCTATCCCTCAACTCAGTGCCGTCCACGGCTTGGCTTGGTCCGCCGGCGGCAACATGCTCAAGGTCTGCAGCGTGAGTGGCACTCACTATTGCGACGCCGAGGCTGGCACGATCACTCGTACGGTGCCTATCGTCAATGACATTGTCATCCCCTTCTACGTGTCCTTCTCCCCGAACCAGAAGTACGCTGTTTGCCGATACGAAGAGGGGAGCGTGCGCCTCCTGGAGATCGACTCAGGCCGTGTGCTTCGGACCGTGCTCTTCTTGCCTGGAAATCAGCATCTGGTCCTGACCGACGACGGCCATTACCTTGGCACTCCGGCGGCGGAGAACGAGTTCTGCTACGTGGTCATGACCGACCAAGGACAGGAGCTTCTGCGCCCGGACGAGTTTGCCAAGAAATACCACTGGAAGAACGACCCGACGAAGGTCAAGCTGCAGATGGAGTGAGGCGGCCGCGCTGCTTGCGTCAACCGGCTGCGTCCGGCTGTTCCAACTGTGCGAGAATCAACGCCAGGATTGCTTCGATTTGCACGCGGGAAAAGCAGGCGGCGCGATAGGTCACGCTGAGCGTCATCCGGTCGCCGAACGTCGTGGGGGCAAACACCAAAGGCAACATCGGGCCGGCCGGGGCGGCGCGGAAATAGTCGAGAATCTGGCCTGCCCCATAACGGTCGAGCCAGGTGTCTTTGATCCGCACGTTGGAGATCCCGGCCGTCATCGGCATCCCCTTGCGCACCAGTTCCCGCCGATTCCAGGAGTCCAGGATCGGCCAGAGCGTGCCAAACAGTTTCAGGTTCATCAGCGAATCCACGTAGCTGTGGGCCGCTTTGAGCGACCGATTGGCGGCTCCAATCTGCTTGGCCAACTCCTGCAAACCGATCCGACGATCCGCCCGGCAACGCGTCAGGAGAAAGCCGAGGAATACGCCGAGCGTTTCGCTCAGGTCTTGCTTGGCGTCCTGCCGCGTGCTGACGATCGAGCCGATCGCCAGTTCCGGACGCCGGCGGAAACGGTCTTCGGGCAACTCCCTCGCGAGTGCCCGGGCTGTGGCCGCCAGAATCACGTCGTGGACCGTGACTTCAAGCGAGCGGGCGAACTGGAGCACGCGCGAGACCTGGCCCGGGGAGGTCCTCGCCAGCACGAGGCCGACCTCCATCTCGGGGGCGTACAGCCGTGCGACCCGGCAACCAAGCTGGTTGTTCACCCAGCGACCCACCGACTTCGCCGCGGCTCCGGCGATTCGTCGGACGCCCCACTGGTCGGCGAACACTTCTCGGTAAGTTCCCGGATAGCGTCGCAAGGGCTGCTGGTTCTCCGGGATCTCGAGTCTCAGATAGCGCCCCAGCACGTGGCGGAGGATCAGCCGGGCGCCGACGCTATCGGCGATCCAGTGGTCGTAGGTGGCCACGACGAGATGGCTCTGGGCGGAATCGGCGGTCACGCTGAACCGCACCGGCTGGCACCGCGGCCTGGCAAAGGGGCAGTTCAACTGCCGTGTCAGGTGGGTTGCCAGGTTTTCGGGCTGCCCATCCTCCGCCCGAAGGATTTCGATGGCCGGGCCGTCCTGATCCGTCTTGAAGTGGTAGGTGTGGAGCCCCTTCGAAACCTCGGCAAATCCCAGCCCATTGAGCGCGTACGCCTCGCGGTTCGCCTCCCGCAGTGCATCCAGCCGCAAGGGCCCGGCCAGCTGGTACACGTGGCTGGCGTTGTAGGGATGCACCTCGCTCCACTGGAGCATCACGCGTTGAAACGTATTGAGTCGCCCCGAGACGTCGGCGGACTGAGAGATCATATCGTGTTTTCCCACGGCGCGTGGGCTGAGAGACAAAAGCCAGAGCGGCTCAAACGGCCGAGTCAGTCGGCGCCGGACAGTGGCAGGCTCATCAAAAAGTGCGCCAGGGGCGGATTGTAAGAAGTTTCCCTGTGCGCGAATACCCTACTAAGGACCCATTGGCTGGGGGAATGATCCTGCAAACGGCTTCCGCAGCCGGTCGGCACTTCGTGGATGGACCCCAGGTTTAGGGAGAGAATTGTGGAAAGCCTCACGTGTTGTGATGCAAATTTTGCGACGCGGCGCACATTCGTAAGTGACAGCTATCCTGATAGTTACATTTACACGAAAAGACGCAAGTCAACTAACCCGAAAGTGGGGATGTGTTGCATAATTCATGGGTGTCTACGTCGTTCGGACCGGTATGAACCACCTATGTCTATCTCCCCCCGCATGGTTTCAGTGGTCCGGAAGTCCCTGGCCCGTGCTCGGGAAGGAGCACGGGCCATGCGCGCGGCCGCCCTCGGCGCTTGACGCTTGGCTGGGGCATGACGGCCGTACGCCGAGCGCGAGGGCAATTTGTCGAAAGCGTCAATTGTCAAAGATCCAAGCGGCTTGCCTTCGTGGGCTGCCAGGAATGAGCCTAGCACAACGGCTGGCCCAATTTCAACACGATTTGGCGCGGCGGAATCAGGAAGTGCGAAGGCGGTGTGACGCGTAGCGTGCCACTGGCACACCTCCCCGGCTGGCCGGAAGGGACGACCCCCCCCCCCCAATCAGGAGAGAAGGCCCTGGTGGGCTTTCTTCCTACGGCAGTCGCCGGACGCGAAGGTTGCGGAACAGCACTTCGCTTTTGGGATCGTGGGCCTGGAGGGCGAAGGTGCCCTGGTCGAGTACGCGGGTGAAATCCTTGCCCGGCTGCTTGCCCTCGGGCTCGGTGTAGTTGACCAGCCTCGCGCCGTTCACATACGTCTCCAGTCGCTTGCCATCAACGACGATGCGCAACTCGAACCAGTCGTTGTCGTTTGCTGGAGCCGTCGTCACGTTGACCACATGGTACAGGCTGCCGGTCTTGACCGGATCGCGGTGCGTGTTGTTCACCTGGATCTCAAAGCCATACTTGGGCCAGCCGGAGTCCTGGTATTGCGTGTGGATATAGACGCCTCCGTTGGAGCCCGGCCGGGTCTGGACCTCGGCCTTGAACTCGAAGTTGACGAAGGGCCGGTTCTCGACTTCCGGGCCGACGTAGAACAGGTGGCTCTTCGGCTTGCCATGAGCGACGATCGCGCCGTCACGCACGCTCCAACTGTCGGCGTTCTCGTTGGCCTTCCAGCCATCCAGCGACTGGCCGTCGAACAACGACACCCACCCTTCGCTCTTCGGCTCTGCCGCCGGCGTGGCTCCTTGTCCCAACAGCATGATCAGACAGGTTGCCAATCCAAGTGTTCTTCGCATCGTTCCCCTCTCCTTCCCCGTTGTTTCAAGCCAAGTCGTTTCCTACGAGGGGTCTGGCACTCTTGCCCCGACGGCGGCCCCCTTGTTTGGCGCTAATGAGGGAGCCGCGACACCCCTCGCCCGACACCCATTGTGCGCGCCAGCCGGGCCGTTGCAAGAGGTCAAGAACGAATGATTAATGGGGGGGCTTACCCCCTTCATTCTGACCCAGATAATCTTTCCTTCGTCCTTCGTCCTTCGTCCTTCGTCCGAACCGCCCTCCTTCCAAAAGCCTGCTGGCGTTATACTTCTGGCAGGGGCTCGCCCTGGAGGATAGCCACCTACACGGGTCAACATCCTTCAGCAGACGCAACGAGGAACATTCGCCGATATGCCCCGCTTCATTCGAATCTGGTTCTGGTCGCTCATCGGGTTTCTGACCCACTTCCGCTATCGGGTGCGGGTCGTGGGGGGAGAAAAGCTCCGCGAGTTGCGGGGCCCGACCCTGGTCATGCCAAATCATCCGGGGTATATCGATCCTCTCTTGGTGCTGGGACACGTCCGGGTTCCGGGCGGCCTGCGCCCGACCGTGTTTTCGGGCATGTATCGCAACCCGGGCCTCTATCCGTTGATGCGGATCGCCAATGCCCTGGAGGTGCCCGACCTGAGCGAGCACAGCCACGACGCCCGGCAGCAGACCCTGGCGGTGATCGACGCGATCGTGGCCGGGCTCGAACGAGGTGAGAACTTCCTGCTCTATCCGTCGGGCCGTGCGCAGCAGCGGGGCCTCGAGGAGATTGGCGGCTCGCGGTCGGCCGCGGAGATTCTGGAGCGGTGCCCGCAGGCCAACGTCGTGCTGGTGCGCACACGTGGCGTCTGGGGGAGCATGTTCAGTTACGCCCAGACCGGACGGGCCCCGAACCTGGCCCGCTGCGTCGTACGGGGCCTTGGCTGGGTGTTCGCCAGTCTGATCTTCTTCCTCCCGCGGCGCAACGTGACGATGACCGTCGAACTGCTCGACCGCCGCGACCTGCCCGGGCTGAGCCGCGAGAAGCTCAATCGCTTCCTCGAAGAATGGTACAACCGCGAGGGGCGCGAGGCGCCCACGTTCGTCCCCTATCATCACCTCTTCGGTCCCCGGGAGTTCCACTATCCCAACCTGACCGCCGACCGCCAGGTCGATCTGAGCAAGATCCGTGCGGCGACAATTAAGACCGTCAATAGCCTGGTGGAAGAACATGTGGGGCGCCCGCTGGATGAGGGCGAGAAGCAGCCCGACATGCTCCTGGATCGCATCGGACTGGACAGCCTCGACCGCATGGACATCGCGATGAAGATCGAAGACCGTTTCGGCTTCCGATCCGATCGCGTGGCCGCGACCTTGGGCGAGCTTTGGTCCCTGGCCGAGGGGCAATTGAACGGCTCGGGCGACACTCCCCTGGAGGTCCCGGAGCTTTGGCACAGGCCGCCGAGCACGCTCGAAACTCCGACGATCCTCGCCGAGACCATGGCCGAGGCCCTCGTGCGTCGTGCCCTCGAGCATTTGGACGACGTGGCCACCGCCGATCGGGTCTCCGGCGTGCTCACCTACCGCAAATTGCTGGTTGCCACGCAACTGATGGCCCGACGGTTTGGCCCGTTGCCGGGCGAGGCGATCGGCGTGCTGCTTCCCGCGTCCGTTGCCGCCGACATCGTCTTCTTCGCCCTCCATCGCGCCGGCAAGCTTCCGGTGCTCCTCAACTGGACCACCGGTCCGGCCAACCTGGCGCATGCCGTCGAGACGCTCAAGATCCGTCGCGTGATCACCTCGCGCAAGCTGATCGACCGGCTGGGCATCCAGGTCCGCGGGGCGGAGTATGTGTTCCTTGAGGACGTGAAAGCAGGAATCGGAAAACCCGAGGCGATTCGGGCCCTGCTGGGGACTTATCTGTTGCCAGGCCGGCAGTTGCGGAGCGTGCCGCGGCCCAATCCCGATGACCCGGCCGTCGTGCTGTTTACCTCCGGTTCGGAAAGCACGCCCAAGGCCGTGCCGCTCAGCCACCGGAACCTGATTACCAACGCCCGGTCGAGCCTGGCCGTGCTCAAGGCGACGCGGACCGACGCGATCCTCGGCTTTCTGCCGCCGTTCCACAGCTTCGGCATCATGGGGACCGTCGTCACGCCGATCCTCGCGGGCGTCCGCGTCGTTCATCACCCCGACCCGACAGACGCGGTCGGCCTGGTGCGGACGATCGCCGCCTATCGGGCGACGATCCCGGTGACCACGCCCACATTCTTCAGCTACATGCTCGGCGTGGCCACGCCGGACGACCTCCGCTCGCTCCGGATCGTCGTCACCGGCGCGGAAAAGTGCCCCGACGCGGTCTTTGCCCGGGCCAAGCAAATGGCCCCGCAGATGACGATCATCGAAGGCTACGGGATCACCGAATGCTCGCCGGTGGTGGCCGGCAACCGTCCGGAGAACGTCAAACAAGGAACGATTGGTCCGCCGGTCAACGACGTCGAGGTCCTGGTCGTCGATCCCGAGACGCGACAGCCGCTGCCGACGAACACGACGGGCCTACTGCTGGTCCGCGGCCCGTCGGTGTTCAAAGGCTATCTGAACTACAACGGCCCCGACCCGTTTGCCGAGGTCGCCGGGAAACGCTGGTATGTGACCGGCGATCTGGTGAAAATCGACGACGAGGGCTTCATCCATTTCCAGGGGCGTCTGAAGCGATTTCTCAAGGTCGGCGGAGAAATGGTCTCCCTGCCCGCCTTGGAAGAGCCGTTCCAAGACCGCTATCCGGCCACGGAGAATGGGCCCCAGGTGGCGGTCGAAGGGATCGAGACGCCTGATGGCCGCTGGATCGTGCTGTTCACCACGCAGGACCTTTCGTTGCGCGAGGCCAACGCGATCCTGGCCGCGGCCGGCTTCCGCGGCGTGATGCGGCTCGATGAAGTGGTCCGCCTGGAGTCAATCCCCGTCCTCGGCACGGGCAAGACCGACTACAAGGTCTTGCGCAAGATGGTCACCGAGCGCGTCCAGTCCGGGGGGAAGACGGCCTAACCGGGCAGGGGAAAATGACGAAGGAATGACCAAAGGACGAAGCACGAAGGGGTAGCGTCGTGTCGCCTTTGGACATTTGTGCTTCGTCATTCCTTCGTCATTCGGCCTTTCGACATTCGCCTCCGAAACGCAGACACAGGCAGGCTACTTCGGCGGCTCGAACCGGCGGGAGGTGGCATACACGTGGACGTCGAACGAGGCGATGCCATCGGCGAACTGGCGGTCACGCACCGTGTGCGACTCGTCGGAGCCGAGCCGATAGAGCGTCTTCCCTTCGAGCGACGCCGGAAGGCCCTTGACGGTGAACGGGAGGCCGCAGAACGACTCGTTCACGGCGACCAGCACCCAGTCGT
>JBDKTH010001079.1:0-5132 GCA_039680305.1 Thermoguttaceae bacterium
ATACGGCAGCCCGAAACTGAATACGAAGCTGTTTCCGCGCCCGGGGGCGTCAACGTAGCTGCCCGCGTTGACCTGATAACGGTCGAAGCGGACAGCAACATCGGAGAGCCGGCCCTTCGTTAGATTCTTCACTCCGACGCAATAGGTCGGTCCGTTGTCACATGCGAACTTGGCATCGCGCTGAGCGAGAAGTTCCTCGTGTGTGAATGGGGCGGCGCGAACGATGCCATCGTACCCGAGAATGAACACGTAGGTCACATGCGCGAGTGCCTTTCCACGCAGAGACTTTAACGCCACGGTCTGAGTGTGTTCTACGCCGCTTGCGGTCTTCCAATAGACCGTTGCTTCGGTGGGGGCTGGATCTGGAAAGCCCCCACAAACAGAGCGGCTTCCGTTCGCACAGCCGCCAGCAACGCCAGCGTAGCGCAATGGACCTGAATAGCGGGGGCCAAAATCCACCTCGCACTGCAAACAGTCTTCCCCCGTACGGTTCTGAGCTTCCACCGAATACAGGGCCGTCTTTTGGTAGAGTGCTCCAAACATCGCTTTGTGCAAGACGGATGACACGAATCCCACGGCAATGATCAGTACAACCCACAATCCAAGAGCCGCCAGAATGCTGTCTTGAACGGCGGTGCGGACGGCCACAAGAGCACCCGCAAGACATGTCAGGGAGAACAATCCGTAGAGCCAAGCACAGATCATTAGGCCCATCGCGCGTCCGGGCGCATCGCCGGCCAGCAAACCAAGAGCCGAGAACAGTTTGTACACTGGATAATGCAAAAAGAAGGGCGCCGCGATTAGGGCGATCGCTGCGGCGAGTCGCAGGAGAGTCGGCCGATTGCGGACACATCGGACCACGGCTCTAGACCAGGCTCGCAACGAACAATCCTGACCAAGCTCAGGCCGACGATGCACGAATTCCGTCTCGAGCCGTTCGCCCGTACGAAAGTCGTAGCCGCACGATACGCACAAAACTGCCTTCTCGCGGATAGCCGCACCACAGAGCGGACAGGAGGACGAACAAGGAACGGCTTGCTCGCTCGGTGTGGTTCGTGTTGGCTGCTCCGCCAGAGCATATTCGTCCAACGAAACGGTCGTCGAGTCGGTGCGGTTGGCGTCGCTGCCGAATGGGATCAACAATGTTTCGTGGCATTTCGGGCACTTCGCGTGTCTTCCCGCCGATTCGTCGGGGGCATGAAACTTGCCACGGCAGCTTGAACACTGAACAAGGATTGGCATGACACGTACTCCCAAATGCCGGCGGGAGGGATGGTTTCTATCACCCTCCTCCTCGCCGTCACTCGATTCTCAGTCGCTTGAGCGCGGCCTGGCCGTCGGGGGCCACGACCACTTCGGCTGAGAGGCTTCGGCTGCGGATGGCGTCCTCATACTTGTGGCCGGTCCCTTCTTGGACAAAGTAGCTCTCGATGCCGAATTCGAGTTGGTTCCAACCGCGGATCGTGCCGCGTAGGTATTTGCCGCTGGCCGGTGGCGTGAGGCTGTATTCGCCTGGCCGATAGTGGATGCCATCTTCCTCGGGGACAAGGGAGACGTAGACCGTCTGCCCCTGCCGGTCGGATCCGCGGCGCGAGTAGTCCGGAGTCAGGCCGGGGATTCCACCGGCGGGGATGCGGCTGAACTCGTAGCTGAGGATCACGTAATCGCCGCGGAACAGGTCGCGGGGATCGACCGGCGCCACGCGGATGAGGAGCGTGTCGCCCGTCAGGTGCGGCATGAGCCGCAAGACGATCATCCCGACCAACACCAGCATCTGGAAGCTCACGCCGAGGGCCAACAGCGGCCGCTCGCGGCCTTTGACCCGCTCGACGGTCCGGTCGAGCCACGTGGGGGCGGCGGCCACTTCGGTGAGTGTGTCAGACATGGGCGTTCTCCTTTCGGTGCATCCAGAATCGAGCCATGGCGAACAGGGCCACGCCGCAGAGGAAGAACATCATCGAGGCCCCCAGCATCCCGCCCACCGCGGCAAACAGGTCGATGTAACGCAAAACGGCCCATAGCACGAACAATCCCACCCCGGCCCCGAACAACTGCCCCCGGTCCTCACGCAGGCCCACGCTGATCAGCCAGATCGCAAAGGCGATCATCGCCGCGTTGGTCACCAGGGTCGGCAGCAGCACGGAGGCCGTCCAGCGATCCAAGCTGCTGCCGTAGTAGCTGTGCGAAGGATCGTAGACGCTGAACAGGCCGTTCCAGAGGCACAGTCCGGCCATCAAGGCCATCAGGCCCACGGGCAGCCACTGACGCTTGAGGATCCGGCCCAGCGGGATCGAGCCGCCGCTGGCCGTCACGGCGCCATCCGGCTTGAACCGGTCGGCCAGCACGATCGTGCCCATCCCGGCCAAGGCGATCAGCAAGCCGGCCACCAGGCTGGAGGCCGCCGGGTTGTCGTGGAGCATCTCGCGGTTGAAATCGCCGAAGCTCACCACGACCAGCACGCCGGCCGTGATCAACGTGCCGTAGAGCCGGTAGGGCACCGCCATCGGGCTGCCCGTGCGATGGCACTCGGCCAGCGCCAACAGCAGGGCCCCGGCCGCGCCGATGAAGTAGATCGGCACGATCTCCCAGTGCCAGGCGATCGGTTGGAGGATAATCCACCAGGCCAGCAGCGGAACATACAGGCCCACCGCGGCCGCCGACCGCTTGCGATACGCCCACAAGAGCCCCGGCAGGGCCAACAGCGGCAGCGTGTAACAGCCGGCGGGCAGGGAGAACCAACCGCCCCAGAACCAGAACTCCCCAAAGTCGAGGATCTCGGTGCCCACCCAGGTCGCCAGCAGCCCGACCAACAGGGCGTGCACCAGCAGCGTGTCGAGGCACAGGGCGAAAGGCACGACGCCCAAGGCCCAGTACCACAGCCCGTCCGGGTAATGGCCCTGGATGTGGAACACTTGGGCCACCAGCCAGATGCCGCAGCCATAGAAGAAGCAGGCCAGGAAAAAGGCGATCTCCGACCCCCGCCGCTCCCCGCGCACATAGCGAAGCCAGAAGCCGAGGCCGTAGGTGCCCAGGATCGTGCCGAAAATCAGCACCAGTTTTACCGCCTTGGGCATGGCCTCCCAGTTGTAACCGACCAGTAGAAGCACGGCCAACCCCACCAGAAGAGCGGCCACCGCCATTAACGCGAAGACGGCGAGCGAATGCTTGCGCCGCGTGGTTTCGGCGGACGTTTCGTAGAGGCCAAGGATCAAGCCGGCCTGATCCTTGGACACAATCCCTGCATTGCGCCACACCTCAAGCTCCCCCAAGAGCCACGTTCGGGTTCGGTCAGGAATCGTGCGACTGGCCATAGCGGGCCTCTTCAATCAAGTGAGTGAACCGTCCGGATATTCTACCAGGCGACGGATGGCCGCATTTATCACGCGTCCCAACCGCCGAGGGGGTGGCGGGGGGCGGCGAGCAGGCTGGTACCGCACGCCCGGAGGTACGCCGAATCGCGGACTCGGCTTTCGTCACTTGGCCTTGGCGTCCAGCTCGTCGAGCTTGAACCGCGTGCAGACGACCGAATGCTTCTTCGGCCCGGGACGGTACTTGAGATAGGTCGTGGCGACGAAAGTGCCGTCGGGCAGCCGTTCCAAGCCCGGGTAACCGCAGTCGCCGCGGGCATGGCTTTCCAACAGCTTGACGCGGTACTGGCCTTCGCGCCCCTCGACGATGTCGGCATAGGCGCCGACCCAAGCGACGAAGTGGTTCCGTGTGGGGCTTTGGGCCGCCTGATCGCGGAAGACGATCACCAGGCGTCCGTCCGGGGCAAAGCGGCCCACGTGGCGATCCCCGGTGAGCGAGGCGGGAAGCGGCTTGGCCTCGGACCAGGAGCGGCCTTCGTCCTGGGAAACCATCCACCAGGAGTTGAACTTCCGATTGTTCTCCCGCATCACGCAGAGAAGCTGCTTGCCGTCGGGAGAGCGGATCACGCACGGCTCACATGGCTTGCAGCCGGGAAGGTCGAGGACGATCTGCCACGGGCGCCACGTCAGCCCGCCATCGTCGGAAAAGCTCTGCGCAACGATGTTGGAATAGCGTTCCTGGGTCTCGCCCGGACGACGGATATTGGTCATCCCCAAGAGCCGCTTGCCGCCGTCGACCGGCACGATCGTGCAGAACGGCATGACGCACGTCAACCCGTTGGACACCATCGGTGTCCAGGTGCGGCCATCGTCGTCGGAACGCGACTGGTGCATGGTGCCGTCCGGCCCTTGCCCGGCGAAGACCAGCAGCCGCGCTTTGCCCTGCGGATCGGCCAACCGGTAGATCGTGGGGCAGTTGCGGACTTGGCTCCAGCTATCGGGCACCGGCAGTAGCTCACTCCAGGTCAACCCGCCGTCGTCGCTCCGCTTCATCGGGCCGCAGGGGCCGCCGTGACCATAGGTCCAGACGCAGAAGATCGTTTTTCCGTCGGGCAGGAGGACCGTGGTGGGATGCCCTTGGTAGACCGTCTCGGTGCCGGCGGCAATCACGACCTGGCGCTTGACGTCGTCGGCCAGGTTGAGCGTTGGAATGGTGATCTCCTGCGACGGCGTGGGCTTCTCGGCCATGGCCGAAGCGTGGACCACCGACGCGGCAAATAGGGCACAGGCGAACAAGAGGCGTGCGTTCATGCGAGGGCTCCGGCCCGTTTCTGGTTTGCGTGCAACGGTTGACCAGGTGATGGACGATATGGGGGGACGCCCGTTGAGTCTAGTCGGCCTTGGGGCGTTGTCAAGCCAGCGGATCGTCATCCGCCGGGGGCTTGCGTCGCTTGACCGCCGCCGGTGGTTTGGCGGTTCTGGAGGGACCGTTGCAGGGCGTCAAACTGTTCGGAAAGAGCCAGCAGGCTGACCTGGATCTGGCCGAGCGTGGCGCGGCGGCTGGCCATGATGAGCAGCACCGTACAAAAGGCGGCCAGCAGCATCACCGCCAACACGGCCAGAATTCCCCAGAGGTTGATAAACTGGATTACGAAGAGTGCGTAGCCTCCCCCTGCCGTCATCTGTGCGGTTATGTCCAGCAGATCCGGTTCGGAAGCCGGCGGTTCCCGCTTGGCAAGTTGCTGATACACCACGGCGATGTCTCGCTCGTACTTTTTGAATGCCGGCGACATCTTCTGGTAGTAAAACCATACCGAAAAACAG
>JBDKTH010001069.1:0-4894 GCA_039680305.1 Thermoguttaceae bacterium
ACGCATGGTACAACAGACTCGTGGACATGTTGGTTTCTCCCGTCTGAAGGATCCTTCACACACCCCTTCAGTGGAGCCAACATGTCCACTTTTCTCAAGAGCCCGGTACGCTTCAGCCAGATGAACCCCAAAAAAGATCAAGGGGCAGCCTGACGAACCGTCCACGTCGATCGACGAATACGAAATTCCGACGAAGCTGAAGCCGGAGGTGCGAAAACGACTTGCAGGCTTCGAGGATCTGTGCGAGAAGCAATGGGGTAAGGCGTGACGCTCAGGAGCGATACACGGCTGCCGCTGGCCCACTCGCCGCGACGTGAGGGTGCGCTGGGGGACCCCTATGAGCGACACGTCGACGCAGTCCGGCGGGGGGCACGGGAGCGGGCGGAGGCAATGCTTCGCTATGCGATCGATGCGCCGGCAGGCCTGTTGGAGACGATTGTCGATGCCGCAACGTTCCACGACCTCGGTAAGCTCGATTCCGACACGCAGGCGGCTTTGCGGGCGGGACGCGGCCGCAAGCTGAAATGGGACCACGTCGACGCCGGTGTCGCGTACCTATCCACCGCACGCAATTGGATGGCAGCGTGGCTCGTCCGGGCGCACCACCCACCCGGCCTCCCGGAGAAGCAGGAGCACTTCGATGCGGATAATAAGGGAAGGCGATTGCGCGGCCGCCGCCGCGATGGAGAGGATTCGCGGCGTCACGACGAACAGAAGACGCGAACTAACGCATGCTTCACGCAGTACGTGGAGGCACACCAAGCAGCTTTGGGCCGCAGCGAAGTCACACCGCAACGTCCAGCCCACGGTCTGACGATGCGGCTTGCGCTGTCCTGCCTTGTCGACGCCGATCACGCCGACACCGCCTTCTTTGATACCGGTCGCCTGCCAGCGAACGAGCCAGAGCCACGCTGGGCTGAAAGGTTGGAGGCCCTCTGCCGATACGTCGATGCCCTACCCGCCGGAGGCACCGACGAGCAACGAGAGCGTAACCGCCGCCGCGCGAGCTTCTTCGACGCCTGCTTGAATGCGACCGTCACAGATCCCATAGCGGCGTGCGAAGGACCGGTAGGACTTGGCAAGACGACCGCGGTAGCGGCTTACCTGATCCGCCGGGCGCGCGATGAGAGGCTGCGTCGGCTGATCATCGTGGCCCCGTACACGAACGTGCTTAGGCAGACGGCGCAGCGATTGCGAACGGCCCTTGTTCTGCCCGGCGAACGGCCCGATCGCGTCATCATGGAGCATCACCACCGCGCGGATTTCGCGGACGTCGAAGACCGTGACCTAGCCGTCTTGTGGCGAGTCCCAATAATACTCACAACGGCCGTCAGCTTCTTCGAGTCTCTGGCAGCGTGCGATCCAGCATCGTTACGAAAACTCCACGCGATCCCCGGCAGTGCAATCTTCCTCGACGAGGCTCACGCCGCTTTGCCAGTCAAGCTTTGGCCGCAGAACTGGCTATGGCTTCGGGAGCTTGCCGAGAAGTGGCGTTGTCGGCTTGTCTTCGCCAGCGGGTCGCTGGCTAGGTTCTGGGAGAACAAGGACATCGTCGAATCGCCGTTGAAGCTCCCGGAACTGCTGCCCGAGGAGCAAGCCGAGGATGTGCTGGCGGCCGAGCAACGGCGCATTCGCTACGTCCGAGCCGGCGATGGCAACGTGCTTGATGTTCGTGATTTGACCCGCCTTGTAGGTGAAGCACCAGGCCCGCGGCTCGTGATTCTTAACACCGTCCAAAACGCGGCTGTCGTGGCCAACGCGATGCGTAATGCCGGCCTCGATGTCCTGCACCTTTCCACCGCCCTCACCCCTCGCGACCGTGACCGCATTCTCGCCAAGGTGGAACAGCGGCTGCAAAGCCGGCACGAGGATTGGTCACTGGTAGCGACAAGCTGTGTGGAAGCCGGCGTGGATCTCTCCTTTCGTTGCGCCTTCCGCGAGCGCTTCGCCGCCGCTTCCCTGATCCAAACAGGCGGCCGTGTGAACCGTCATGGCGAGTACGACCGCGAGGGCGGCAGTATCGTCTTTGATTTTGCGATCAGCGGTCAGGGGATCACGCAACACCCCGTCGCCGACGTCTCGGCTGAAGTGTTACGCGAATTGATGAGGAGAGATGAACTGAGTTGTCGCAATCCGGCGGATGTAGTCACTGCGGCCATGCGCCAGGAGTTGGCGGCATGCGGCGGCCTTGGCGCCGACCTTCTCGTCAAGGCAGAGTCGGCGAAGGATTATCCCAAGGTGAAGGAACTTGGCCGCGTTATCGACGCCGACACGCGGCTCGTCGTTGTCTCCGGTCGCCTTAAGAAGCGGCTTCTCCAACGCCAACCGGTCAGCTACAGAGCACTGCTCCGCGGCAGTGTTCAACTGTGGGCGCAAAAGATCGAAAGGCTCAATCTGGAACGGTTGCCCGGCCGCAAGGGGCTTTACGTCTGGAACGATGCTTACGACCCAGACTTCCTTGGATACATGGCGGGCATCCTGCGTACACAGCAGTTCCTTGCCGACGGGGGAGCGATTATCTGATGCCCTTTTCTGAAGACGATCTCCTGCCGATCTCGGCCCTGCAGCACCTGGAGTTCTGTCCCCGGCGCTGCGCGCTGATCCACGTCGAGGGAATCTGGAGCGAGAACCTCCAGACGGCCGAGGGGCGCCTGTTGCACCAACGCGTCCACGAGGCCCCCTCGGAAACCCTGGACGGCGTCCGCATCGTCCGCGGGCTTCGCCTCGCCTCGCGAGAGTGGGGGCTGTTTGGCGTGGCCGACATCGTCGAGTTCCATCCGCTCGCTGAACCGGCAACCGCCGGCGTGTCGCTGCCCGGAGCGCAGGGAGGCTGGCGGCCATTTCCGGTGGAATACAAGCGGGGCCGGCGCAAACCGGAGATGTCGTACCTGGTGCAGCTCTGTGCCCAGGCACTCTGCCTGGAGGAAATGCTCCAGACCGAGGTTCCCCAAGGCGCCCTGTACCACGGCAAGAGCCGCCGACGGCAGCCGGTGGCCTTCGAGCCCGCGCTGCGCGGCCGGACGCAACAGTTGGCCGCCGAACTGCACCGGCTGATCGACGCCCGGCAGACGCCGCCGGCCGTCTTCGGGCCGAAGTGCAAATTCTGCTCGCTGGTCGGGGCCTGTGAACCGAGACTGCTCCTCTCGCATTCTGCCAGGGCGTACGTCGAACGGCAAATCCGGGCCATGCTGGAGGAATGAACCGTGAGAAGGCACGACAACACGCTCTACGTCACCACGCAAGGGGCGTATTTGGCCAAAGACGGCACCAATGTGGTGGTACGTGTCAAAAGGGAAACGCTGCTGCGGGTCCCCATCCAGAATCTGGGCGGCATCGTCTGCTTCGGCAACGTCTCCTGCAGCCCCTTTGTCATGGGGCTCTGCGGCCAGGAGGGCGTGGCCATCTCCTTCCTCACGCTCAACGGCCGATTCCTGGCCCGGGTCCTCGGCCCCCAATCGGGCAGCGTCCTGCTCCGCCGCGCCCAGCACAGAATGACCAGCGACCCGGCGGCCGCGGCCGACGTCGCCCGGCTGACCGTCTCGGCCAAGGTGGCCAACGCCCGCACCGTGCTCCAGCGGGGAAAACGAGATCATCCCGAAGAGGTCTGCGCCGAGGCCGTCGACGAAATGGTCCAGCACATGGCGGAAGAGCTCCGCGAGTTGCAGCAACCCGCCTCCCTGGACCGAATCCGCGGCCTCGAAGGCGATGCGGCCCGCTGCTACTTCATCGCGTTCGACGAACTGATCCTCAAGCAGAAGGAGCACTTCTTCTTCCGCCAGCGGAGCCGTCGACCGCCCAAGGACAATCTCAACGCCCTGCTCTCGTTCCTGTACACCCTGTTGACCTACGACGTCGCCTCGGCGTGCGAATCGGTCGGGCTGGACCCGCAGATGGGGTTTCTGCACGCCGACCGGGCCGGCCGGCCTTCCCTGGCCCTCGATCTGGTCGAGGAACTGCGGCCGATGATCGCCGACCGGCTGGCACTGTCGCTCATCAACCGCCAGCAGATCGACGCCAAGGGCTTCCTCGTCCGCGAGACGGGCGGCGTGGAGATGGACGCGGCCACCCGCAAGACGGTGCTCGTCGCCTACCAGAAACGCAAGGACGAGGAGATCATGCATCCCTTTCTCCAGGAAAAGGTCTCCACCGGTCTGCTCCCCTTTGTGCAGGCCCGGCTGCTGGCCCGATGGCTCCGCGGCGAACTGGACGCCTACCCCCCCATGCTTTGGAAGTAGGTGTTGTCATGATGGTCTTGGTGACCTACGACGTCAACGTCGAGACCCGGGAGGGCCGCCGCCGGCTCCGCCGGGTCGCGAAGATCTGCCAGGACCACGGCCAGCGGGTTCAAAACTCGGTCTTCGAATGCCTCCTCGATTCCGCTGTCTGGGTGGCCGTTAAGGCCAAGCTGGAGGCCGAAATCGATCCTCAACAAGACAGTCTTCGCTACTACTTCTTGGGCAGCAACTGGCAGCACCGCGTCGAACACGTGGGTGCAAAACCGACCTACGATCCCGAAGGCCCGTTGATTGCCTGACCGCTCCGCGAACCCCAAGTGCCAGGTGAACCTCCGGGAGGTTCGCGTTTGACGCAACTGCTTGGAAGTGGGTAGATTAGGTACGTTGCCTTCGCTCTCACTCAGTCAATAGAGGGGGACTGCATCGGAGGTTCGCGGAAATGCTCTTCGAACTCGTGTGCCCCGAAGGACTTAGAGAGCGCGACGTCGCCCGCCGCGTGCGGGCGTGGATTGAAACTCTCAATCGCCATTCTACAAGGATTATCAGTGGCTAGTCGCCCGCCGCGTGCGGGCGTGGATTGAAACCTCTCGGCAACGTGCCAAGTGAGCGTGTCGTGGGTCGCCCGCCGCGTGCGGGCGTGGATTGAAACAAGTGATCAG
>JBDKTH010001201.1:0-3978 GCA_039680305.1 Thermoguttaceae bacterium
CCCTGGACCTGCAGGAGCAGTTCCTCCTCGGCGGTCTTGCCACGCGGGTGATTGAGAAACACGATCTCCACGCCGCAGCGGTCCAGTTCGTCCACGAGCAGGACCTGATAGGCATACTTCCGTGCTAGCCGGTCGGGGCTGTGAACGTACAGCCGGTCAAGTGCGCCGGTGGCCGCCAGATCCCGCAGGCGTTCCAAGGCCGGACGGACCAACGAGGCTCCACTGTACCCCTCATCCAGGAAGCGCATCTCCGGCTCCAAGATGAAGCCGTCCTCGCCAATCCGTTGCTTGATCGCAGCGACCTGGCTGGCAATCGTCGCAGCCTCCGCTTGCTGCTCCGACGACACACGGGCATAGAGCCCCACACTCTTGGAAACCTTGTTCGTCTTCATGATTATGCCCTCCTTGCCTCTTGCGGCTGCTCGGCTTTGGCGTGGGGCGTCTCCGGGCGAGATGCGACGGCCTGCTGGACAGTTGGGAACACCTGCTCGTACGCAACGGCCAAGAACTCTTCGGACAAGCGGCTTCGCTCAAATATTGGTTCAGTAAGACTAATGTTTCTTGGGGGATTGGGCGTGCGACACACCATCGCCGCCTCCTTTACGGCCAGACGTGCTATGATGACTTGCATTCGCCCGGGCCGCCCTACGGCCGAAGCCCTGGCCATAGCCGGGCCGAAGCTTGGCCCGCGATATGGAAGTCTTCAGTTCCGGCAGGCTTTTTGCAAGATTGTTGGAGGCGTGGCCTCCCCGATGTTGGCGAACCTCTACTTTCGAAGATTCCTCCTGGCATGGAAGCAGTTCGGGCACGAACGAGAGCTTCAAGCCCAGGTGGTCAACTACGCGGACGACTTGGTCATCTGCTGCCGGCCCGGCAAGGGTCTGCAAGCGATGGAGGAGTTTCGCTCGTTGATCGCGCGGCTGGGGTTGACCGTGAACGAACGCAAAAAACCAGGCTGATGGAACTGCCGGAGGAGTCCTTTGACTTCCTCGGCTATACCATCGGCCGATTCTATGGCCGAAACGGCCAACCCTACATCGGCACCCGGCCTTCCAAGAAAGCCGTGCGCAAGCTGCTCTTACGGATTCACGAGGAAACGTCGTGTCGATGGAACTGGCAGTTGCCGGAGGAACGAATCCCCGAGATCAACTCGCTCTTGCGAGGCTGGTGCGATTAGTTCAATCAAGGTCCGGTAACCCCAGTCTATCAGCGGATCCGCAGGTACGCGGAACGACGGGTCCGCAGGTGGCTGATGCGGCGGGAACAGCGTCGCGGTACGGGGTACAAACAGTACCCCGATGCCTACCTCTACCAGACGCTGGAGCTGTACGAACTGCCCAAGAGCCGCGCGGCCGTGCTGAAAACGAAGGCCTGAGTTTCTGAAGGAGAGCCGGATGCGGGAAAGCTGCATGTCCGGTTCGAAGAGCGGGGTGTGGAAACGGAGCAAGGCAGACGGACATTGCGCCACGTACGGGGAAACCCTGATACGGAAGTAAGCCGAAGCCTAAACCACCGCGCCACACCTCGACTCTACCCAACGGCGCCCCGGGCACGCGCAGGAAGAGCGTCAGCGGCTCCCAATGCTTGAGCAGGTAGGAGATCGCCTCGCCCAGCGCCGAGTTGGGCTCCACCCGCCGGTCCTCGAACTGCCGCGCAAGCCAGACGCGTAACTCGGCCATGGTCGGACCGCTCTCGGCTTGGTGGAACGCCAGCCGCCTCTCGGGCGAGAGATTCCGCTGGCGGGCCAAGGCGTCGTTTCGGTAGATCACCGCGATGGCCTCCAGGGCGTGTCGGCACTCTTCGGGAAAACGGTCCGCCACGTCGACGAACGGCCGCCGGCCGTGGGCCAGGCAATGGGCCAGAATCGTCTCCAGTTCGGCCGGCACGTTCCGTGAGAGCGCGTCGCACATCTGAATCGGCGCGGCAAGTTCCGCGGCACGGCGGGACAAGACGTCCTTCAGGTTTTCACCCGCGTGCTTGCGTCCGCTGAAGAACAGGGCGATCCGGCGGCCCTCGCGGGTCGAGACAATCCCCGAGGTAAAGAGCCCCTTCCGCTGGGCCTGGTGCTTCCCGCCGTTGGCCGCGGGTGGGGCCTGGACCTGTTCCTGGGCCCGTTTGCCCATCCACTCCAGGATTTTGGCCGTGGTGTCATCGTTGTACACGACGTCCCCTTGGGCGGCCTGACGCACGAGTTCCTCGAAGGCCGGCTCGGCATGCTCGGCCAAGGCGTGGACCAGGTCCCACTGCGTCGAGGCTGCCAAGGGAATGCCCACGGTCCCTTGCAGCCTTTGGAGGCGATTGAACGGCATCCCGCTGCCGTACTTCAACAGCGAGATCGTGGGGCCGACCGTCGGATCGTACTTCTCCCCGCCCGCCGACTCCGGGGCCTGGGCCGTGAAGACCTTGCCGCAGAGGTTGCAGCGCAACTTCTGGAGATAGTAGACCTTCGCCCCCACCGGCGGCTGGCCGACCAGTCGCACCAGGACCCCGGGGCGGTGCGTCTCATAGACGGTGCCCTGGACGCACGCAGGGCAGGGATCGCCGGGGACCAGCGACGCATGCCGAACCTCGATCTTCTCGGCCCCCGTGTAGGCGTCGGCCCCATGACGGCCGTGGCCGCCGGCCTGGTCCTCGCCTCCCGCTTCGCGGGACGTCGCGGATCGCTCGGGCGACTCCGGCGAAGCCTCGTCGCCACGCGACGACCGCTCCTCCGACTCCGGCCGACCGCCGACCACTGCCGCCGTCTTCTCGGTCTTAATGCCGAAGAGCAGCTTCCGCAGCCGGGCGATGGTCGTGTGGTTGTCGCCGACCAACTCGGACAGATAGGCATAGGACTCGGCCAACGCCTTGAGCATCGCGTAATCGGGTTCGTCGAGGCGCTCCTCGGCCCGCCGCAGTGCGTCTTCCAACTGGCTCATGTCCAGCTCGATGAGGGTCGGCTTCGTGTGGACCATGCTCGCATGCCCCGGCGCCCGACGAAATCCCCGCCACGGCCAACCACCGTGGCGGTTGACGTCGGGCCTCTGCTCCCTCTGACGGAACGTGGCCAAGATCAAACTCGCGCCGGTGGACACCGTGTCCAGTGACCATCCATGAGCCGGTTGTCGTCCAGCATGGTCGCTGCTACTCGGCAGAGATCGCGAAGGCGTCGAAAGAGGAGTGGTCGCGATGGCCACCCCAGCACAGAGGCATCCAGGCTAAATGCGGCGACCCCGCCGCTGCCCACGTCGAACGGTAAACCATGGGACAGAATGAGTAATTAATAACTCAGTTGTGCACTGGCACGGAAGAACAGGCTCGCTGGTCAGTTGACTTAGGTCCAGGTAGGTGTGGATGGAAGAGCCGGGCACGGGACGGAACCCCAACTGCCCCCAGTACCCTGCCAGTTCCTCCTGTTCTTCGGCCAGGGCTTCGTCCCGGGCCTGGGAGGTTTCTATACCTTCCTCCCCGAGCGGTTCGCTCAAGGAGGCCAGTTCCGCCACGGCGACCCGCCACCCGTGGCCGAGCCACCGCAGTGCATGCCAGACGGCCGCTCGGTCAAGGTTGTAGCCACGGAACTCGGGAAGCAAGGAGACCTCGGCCAGGCAGAGGACGCCCTCGCCGGGGCCCTGGAGTTCCAGATCGTCACGCAAATCATTGGTGACGGGATCGACCACGGCGCGGACCAGACGAGCGCACTTCTGACCCTGGGCCTCGGCGGCTACGAACGGGTCGATGGCCTCCGGGTCGCCCGATAGCGGCACCAGCCAGCCGGTGATCTGGCCGGCCGGTTCCTCGCGGACGTCCTCCCTGATTCTCAAGATTTGCCCGACAAACGGGCGCACCCAGGTCTCCGAAGTGTCGCGAGTGACGAGGGGCACGGAATACCCAACGCGAAGATCAAACCGGTAGTCTGCGAGCATGAGCACGATACCTCCGTGGTCTTGTGGTTGGTTGATTGACGAACGCAGCGAATCCCTTGTATGTGGACGTGCGGGA
>JBDKTH010000268.1:0-10496 GCA_039680305.1 Thermoguttaceae bacterium
GTCCCTTTGAAAACCTGCCGCGTCTGCCCGACGATCTCCAAGAAGCCTTTGAGTGCTTCAAGCTGGCAATCCTTGCCCACAAGCTGACCAATTGGCAGGAGATTCCCCGCGACGCCGTGTTGTCGACACTCGACGCGTTGAAGCAATTGGCCGTCGCGCCGAGTGAGGAGTAGACCGTTTGCTTGGACTTGCCCCCCTCTCTCTCGTTTCCGGGAGAGGGGGGCACGTGGCACAAGTGCCGCGGCTAAACGGCGGACTGCGTGAGCCAGCGCCCCACTCTTTCTGGGGATTCCCAATCGGCCGTTGATGATCTCGCGTTCGGCCGGTAGCATCCTATTCTTGGGAATGGTCTTCCTCGGCGTTCGAAAGGGGTTCGAACGGCCGGAAGTCGAAGCATCGGGAACCTTGGCGCGATGGCTCAGCCGGTTGGCCGCTGGACGTGGTTGTTTTCGCTCGCCGCCCTGACCGGACTGGCGGGCGGACTGGCCGCAGCGGCGATGGAGTGGGGGTTGGCCGAGGGCTCACGGCTCTTGGTGGCGCGAGTCGTGCCCCAGGCCAGCGACCAGATCCTCCATTTTTCCTGGGGCGTCTTGCTGCTGCCGGCACTCGGGGGGCTGATCTCCGCGGTCGCCATCCTGCTGCTGTGTCCCCGCTCCCTCGGCCACGGCACGACCGTGCTGACGCGGGCGTTTCACCGCAATCAAGGGGAGTTGGAGCTTCGCGGCCCGAGCGTCAAGGCGGCCGCGGCCGTGGCCGTGATCGCCTGTGGGGGCTCGGCCGGTCCCGAAGGACCGATCGCCGCGTGGGGGGCCGCGTTGGGCTCGACCTGCGGCCGGTTGTTCCGCGTCTCGCCGCGGCAACGGCGGATCTTATTACTGGCCGGCTGCGCCGCAGGGATCGGGGCAATCTTCCGCTGTCCGCTCGGTGGGGCGTTGTTTGCCGTGAGCATCCCCTACAGCGAGCCGGACTACGAATCGGAAGCGATTGCCCCGTCGCTGATCGCCTCGGTGATGGGCTACTCCGTGTTCATGGCGCTCTGGGGCCATGGCGTGCCGCTGCTGCGTCATGCGCAGAACCTGGCGTTCGACTCCCCCTGGGAACTCTTGGCGTATGCCGTCCTCGGGCCGCTCTGCGGATTGGTGGCGATCGTGTTGGGCATGTCGTTCCGCGGCGTCGAGGCGGCGGTGACGCGGGCACGCCGGCTCCCCGGTTGGCTGATGCCGGTCCTCGGCGGTCTGGCGACCGGGGCGGTGGCCTGCCTGTTGCCCCAGGTGATGGACGGGCGGTATGACTTCATCCAGTTGGCACTGGACGGAGGAATCTTCGCCGCCGGCACGGCCAGTTGGGCCTGGTGGGCCGGCCTGTTCGGCGCGGTGACGGTGGCCAAGTGCGTGGCCACGAGCCTGACGGTGGGCAGCGGCGGCTCTGGCGGCGTGTTGGGCCCCTCCCTTTTCATTGGCGGCGGCGTGGGGGCCTTTTTGGGAGCCGCCATCGAGGCCGTGTGGCCGGGCGTCTTCCCCGAGACGCTCCGCCAGGCCCTGATCCCCGTCGGCATGGGCGGCGTCTTGGCGGCCAGCATGCGGACCCCGCTGGCCGCGATCGTGATGGTCGCGGAAATGACCGCCAGCTACGGGCTGATCGTCCCGCTGATGGTCGTCTGCGTGTCGGCCTACGTCGTGGGGCGGCGCTGGGGCCTGAATCCCGAGCAGGTGCCCACGGCCGCAGAGTCGCCCGTCCACAGCGCCGATGCCCTGGTCCACTTTCTCGAATCGTCGAGCGCCGACGAGTTGCTCGACCGCGATTGGAAGCAGGTCGTCACGCCGACCGCCGGCCTGGGCGAGATCCTTCACAAGATCGAGCCGGGCCAGCAGCCCACGTTCGCCGTGGTCGACGCCAACGGATGGCTTCTGGGGATCATCAACCTGCCGGACCTGGATCGCGTGATCTCCAACGCCATGCTGTCGCAGGTGGTGATCGCCCACGACCTCATGACGCCCGCCCGGACCGTCCTTCATCCCGACGACGACCTGTATTACGCCCTGGAGATGTTCCGCCGCGAGAACGGCAACGTCTTGCCGGTCGTCGCCCGCGAGCAGCCGCAACGCTGGCTGGGCATGCTGGCCCGGCGGCGCGTGTTCGACGCCGTGATGCGCCAGGCCGAGGCCTCGCGGGAGTTCATCGCGAGGGAATACGCCGGCTTGTTGGCGATCGATCAGGAGGCCCGGCTGGAAAACCTCCTGACAACCTTGGCGCCGACCCCGACGGCGCGGATCAAGCGATTGATGGTCCCCTTGGAGCTCTTGGGAAAGTCGATCCGCCAATCGCAGTTCCGCAGTCGATACGGTGGTCAGATCATCGCCATCGAAGACTCCGACGGCTCCCTGCAATGCCCGCCCGACCTGGACCGTCCCCTGGAAAGCCAGCAGCGGCTGCTGGCGTTGGTCGAGGAGAAGACGTGAGGATTTGGGATTTGGGATTTGGGATTTGGGATTTGGGATTTGGGATTTGGGATTTGGGATTTGGGATTTGGGATTTGGGATTTGGGATTTGGAGAGAGGATATTCGCCGCTTCCGGGCCTGCAATCCCAAATCTGAAATCCCAAATCTGAAATCTGCAATCCTCAGGGCTCCACGGCGATGACGGTGGCGATCGGGTCGGGGGCGGTGGCGGGCAGGGTGATCTCCAGGTGACCGTCGCGGCTGGCGGCCGGGAGCGGGCGGTCCTTGGCGGTTAGCAGGAAAACGCGTTTGGGAGTGCTCTTGACCGGGACGATCAGGCGACGGTCCGTGGGCCACTGGAAGACGTGGAAATAGAGGACGCCGTTCTTCTGTGTGCAGCGGCCCCAGGGGAAGGGCCCGTCGAACGGACTGGCGTCGGTGCCGTAGATCGCCTCGCCATTGGTGGCCAGCCAGCGGCCCATCGTGGCCAGGCGATCGACACTCGGGCCGGGAATCTCGCCTTCGGCGGTCGGGCCCACGTTGAGCAGATAGTTGCCGCCCTTACTGGCGATGTCGATCAAGTTGCGCACGAGTTGCTCGGGCGATTTCCAGTCGTGGTCGAACGACTTGTAGCCCCAGGTGTGGTTGATCGTGGCCGGGGTCTCCCAGTAGTCGGTCAACTGCTTGCCGGGGATCTGGTTGTCACCTGCACTGCGATAGTCGCCCAGACCGTTGCCCAGACGGCTGTTCATGATGCAGTGCGGCTGGAGCGAACGCACGAGCCGATAGAGGTCTTCCGACTGTTGGCGGGTGATCGTGAATGGCGTGTCGAACCAGATCAAGCCCAGTTGGCCGTAGCGTGTGAGCAGCTCGCGAAGCTGCGGCTTGACCTTCTTTTCCAGGTAGCGTTCGTACCGCTTTTGGGAGTGATCGGGAAAGTCCCAGTTGTTGCCCCAGCTCATCCTGCCGGCGTTCAGATGCAGCCCCGGCTCGGTGCCACCGGCGTCGGGCTCGTGCCAGTCGAGGGCCTGGGACTAGGAGACGCCGAACTTCAGCCCGTGCTTGCGGCAGGCGGCGGCCAGTTCGGCGATCGGGTCGCGGCGAAACGGGGTTGCGTCGGTGATGTTGTACGGGTCGGCCTCGGAGTGGAACATCGCGAAGCCGTCATGATGCTTCGACGTGATGATCAGGTAGCGCATGCCCGCCTGCTTGGCGATCTGGGCCCACTGGTCGGCGTCGAACTTCACCGGGTTGAACCGCTCGGCGAGTTTGGAGTACTCGGCGATCGGGATCCGGTACTTGCTCATGATCCACTCGCCGATTTCGGGCATCTGCTGCCCTTTCCACTCCCCGGCCGCCGCGGCGTAGAGCCCCCAATGGATGAACATCCCGAACCGCGCCTCGCGCCACCACTGCATTCGCAGGTCGCGTTGGGCCGGCGTCTCCCCGGTGATCGGGTCCGGCGATTGGGCCACGGCCTGCGAAGCGAGGGTAATCAGGACGATACCGACCAGGAGTGCCTTGAACGCGAAGCTGTCATGGGTCATAGCGGGTTTCCTTGAAATCGTTCCACCGCAGTGCAAAACGCTGGTGGGCTGGAGTGGCGTGGTCGCCCCGGGGCATTGCTCTATTATGGAACGGTAGGTATAGTTTTTGTAGCTGGTGGACGAAACTCGGCTTCATGCCGTGTGGCATCCCGGTTCGCCGGGCGGCCCTATATCCCCGGCTGTCTTTTGTTCTTCCAAGATTTCCGAGAATCGTCGTGTGATTCGGGGCCGTTCCAGAGGAAGTACGGGTTCCTCTTCTCTGATTCCGCCAAGTCGAAACGCCCGAACAGAGAAGAGGAACCCGTACTTGCCCCGTCTAACCGCTTTCCTGCCCCCCCGCAGAACCTGTCTTTTGTGTACAACGAGCGTCAGCCGTTGTTTCTGGGCGTAATGCTGCCTATCACCACACCTACAGCTTGGCGAGGATTTCCTTGGCCTTGGCGGGGATCGCGGCGGGCTTGTTCATCAGGCCCTGAATCTCCTTGAAGCCGGCGGCGAGGATCTCGGCCTTGGCCGCGTCTTGCTGCTTGGCGTCCTCGACGATCTGCCCGAAGCCGACGATCTCGCTGCCAACCGGCTTGCCTTCGGTGTAGCCTTGGAGCAGGCCCTTGGCCAGATCGAGTCCGACCGGCTGGTTCGATTTGATCGTCCGCTGTTCCACGCCGCCGGACCCGCAACCGGAAGCGGCCAGACCGGCGGTCATGAGCGAAGCCAAAAGCCACTGTCGTCGTGTCAAACGCATTGCGGTGCTGCCTGTCTTCAAAGATGGTGCGATGGATTCGAACTCAGTTGACCGAGGCCGGTTGGCCGTCGTTGCGCGAGCCGAGGCGTTGGTAGTTGACCAGGTCGATCGTATCGGAGAGGAAGTGGACCGAACCGTCGCAGAAGGCCGCGTTGACGCCGCCCGGATGGAAGCTCCGCGCCGGATAGACGCCCTCGGTGCCGAGCAGCCAGGCGCCCGAACTGGAGGCACTGCACGAGGGATGCCTCCAGTTGGGCGGGGCGACGGTGTTGTAGGTCGTCATGAGGAACGAGGTGAAGATCCACCGCTCCCCGCCATTGCTCGAATGACCGCCATTCATCGCGTTCGTGCAGGCTTGGCCATAGGCTTCGACCTCGCTCTGGGGCGGCATGACCTTGGTGGTGATCGAACAGGAGCCGAGCAGGACCACGTCGCGGGGAAAGCTGAACATGTTGCCGTTGGCATCGCCCGTCAGGATCTCCGAGGCGAGGATCGTGTTGCTCGTCCCATCGGTGATGCCGGCAAACGAGACGTCTTGGGTCCGCATGATCGGACCGTTTTGGAGGGAGTTTTCAAAGTAGGTGTTGGAGCCGGTGTTCCAGGCGTAGTTGTTGGTGCCGCGCCGGCCCGTGTTCGGATAGGGCGGGGCCGAAGGGCAGAGGAAGGTCTGAATCGACGTGTTGCAGAGGGCGTCATTTACGGTGGGCATTGTGGAGGGGTCGCCGACGTACTGGTCAAAGCGGAACTTCGTGTAGATCACGCTCTGTTCGATATACGGCAGGATCAACACATGGACCGAGGGGCGGTAGAGGGTGCTGGATTCCCACCACCCGCCGGTCGACCAGGTGTAGCTGGCCCGCGGGAACGTCCGGTGGGTGTCGGCGTAGTTATGCAGCCCGAGGGCCAACTGTTTCATCTGGTTGGTGCACTGCGCCCGTCGGGCCGCTTCGCGGGCCGCCTGGACTGCGGGCAAGAGGAGGGCAATCAAGATCCCGATAATGGCGATCACCACAAGCAGTTCGACCAGCGTAAACGCGCGTCGCTGCGGTACTCGGCACATACGAGCACTCCTTGATAACAAGAGATGAGAAAGAGCCGCGATGGTCGCTCGACGATGACGGAATAGAAATATACGCCGCGCAGACTCCACTCACGCGGCCGGTGTGATGGGGCCTCGCCGACCAGCTCAGGGCCGCCAGTCGCGTCGCTCAGGCCAGCCTTTGCCATCATCAGGGAGCATAACCGCAACCGGCCAGCCGAGTCTTGTCTCCGCCGGCACCGCAAGAATTGACAACCACCCCACCAGTCTGCGGGGAGAGGCTCCGGACAGGCGCCAAGCCCCTTTGCGCAGGGGGGAAACGCCCAACGATCGCCGGGGCGCCTTACGAGTCGATATAGTTGTCGCGCAGCCCGATCCGCTCGAACTTGTAGGCCAAGAATTGCCAGGGAGCAAATCGCTCGTAGCGTGCCAAGAGTCGCGACTCCCGCACGCGGCGGCCGCGGAAGTGGACTCGTTGGAGCCACTTCTTCACCTCGGAGTCGACGGGGATCTGGTCATACCGGCTCAACAGCATGAGCACATGCCGGGCGGCGTAGGGGCCCACGCCCTTGATCGTCCGCAGGGTCTGGAAGACGCGATCGTCGGACCACGGATCGTGGAGCCACGCCTCGGGATCAAGCTCGCCGCTGGCCACCCGAGCGGCAAACTCGCAGAGATACGCGGCCCGGTAGCCCGCCCCGGTCCGGCGGCGAATCTCGTCCGGCCCGAGTTGCACGAGTTCCGCCGCATTGGGAAACACGCCGCCGGCCAGGTCACACAGCGCGGCGACCATCCGTTTCGTGTTCGACCAGGAACAGTTCGTGGTGCAGATCGTCTTCACCACGTCTTCGAAAACCGTAGGCGAGCGGAGCAGCCGGCCCGCGCGGTGTGCGGCCACGAAGCGGAGCGTGGCGTCGGCCTCGCAGCGGCGGTGAAACTCGGCCAGGTCGTCTTCAAGGCGGAGCATCCGGGAACAAAGCAGGCCGACCTCGCGGCGCTGCGAGATGTCGAGCGGCACCGTGGAACAGCCGTGGACTCGGATCTTGTCATCGTAGCGAATCTTCACCGTCACGCGTTGCCCGTCCGCCAAGCGAAGCGTTCGCTCCAGTCCCGACTCGCCCGGCACGTTGGGCGCCAAGAAGATCCAACCATGTCCGAACAGCAAGGTCGGAAGGTGCAAGGGTGGGCAAGGGATGGTGAGTCGAAAGGAGGTCACGTTCTGCAAAGAAGCGACGGCGGGTTGTGGACGGGCGACGAATCAAGCCGTTTAGCCGCGGCACTTGTGCCACGCGGTGGGGATTATGCCGCAATCAACGCAAGCCCCAACCGTGTGGTTACCATCCGTAAGTGTACGAAAGCGGCAGGCACGCAGCGAGAGGGAAAGAAGACGCGTCGAGTAGCAGCCGGGTTCCGGCGTGCTTATAATCGGGGCTTTGCTCGCGGGCGACGACGTGCTCCGGGCGGCATAGACCTCCACCGAATGATGGGAGAACAGGTGATGATGCGAAGCGTGAGTTTTCTGGCGATGCTGTTGCTGGTCTCGGGCGTGGCCTGCGCTGCGGGGAACGCCGGACCGGAGATTATCGACCCGGCCGAAGCGGCCAAGGACGCGGATTTTGGCGTCCAAGGCGAGTACCAGGGCGAGGGGACGCTCGCCGGCGTGAAGAGCCCGATTGGCGTCCAGGTGATCGCCCGCAGTAAGGGGAAGTTCGAGGCCTTTGTGCTCAAGGGCGGGCTGCCCGGCGAAGGCTGGCGCCGGGGCGACGAGCGGATCCCCCTGAGCGGTCAACGCGAGGGGAACACCACGACGCTCAAGGGGAAGGACCTGCAGGCCACGATCGTTGCCGGCACGCTCACCCTCCAGGGCCAGGACGGCAAGACCCAAGCCACGTTGAAGCGGGTGGAACGGAAGAGTTCCACGTTGGGGGCGAAGGCGTCGGCCGGAGCCGTGGTCCTGTTTGATGGCACCGACACCAAGCAGTTCGACGTGGTCCACATCAGCGCCGACGGCAATCTGATCTCGGGCACGACGACGAAGCCGAAGTTTGGCAGCATGAAGCTGCATCTCGAATTCCGCCTCTCCTGGATGCCGCAGGCCCAAGGGCAGGCCCGGTCCAATAGCGGGGTCTACGTGCACGACTGCTACGAGATCCAGGTCCTCGACTCGTTTGGCCTCGAGGGCAAGGACAACGAGTGCGGTGGATTCTACAGCGTGAAAGCCCCGGACGTGAACATGTGCCTGCCGCCGATGACCTGGCAGACCTACGATATCGACTTCACCGCGCCGAAGTACGACGCCGCCGGCAACAAGATCGGCAACGCCCGAATCACCGTGCAGCATAACGGCAAGGTGATCCACGATAGCATCGAGCTGCCGAAGGCCACCCCGGGCCGGCAGGGTGAAGGCCCCTCGCCGCGTCCGTTCCACCTCCAGGGCCACGGCAACAAGGTCGAGTATCGCAACGTCTGGGTTCAGGAGACGAAGTAGGCGCAAGCGGCCAGCCCAAGTGTCCTTTCCCTCCGCATCGCCACAGCGCCCGGGGAGAATCGCCGCCCCGAGCCGGAAAAAGCCGCGAATTCCGCACGCCGAGGCGACGGAAACTGGCGGCCGAAAACTGGTCCTGCCCGCGAACCCTGCCGAGTCCCGATTCGTAGACTAGAATACCTGATAGAGAGCAGTCCTGGTCGCGACCGCCAGGAGTGGTGCTCCCAAAAAGGAGCCGACTTTTGATCGCGGCCGCGGCCGGAAACTGCCGATATGTCTAGCAGAACAAACGACTAGAATCGAGCCTCCCGCCTGTTTTCCGACGGAGGTGCCAACCCTTAAGCGTGAGCCGAAGTCACCAAACGGCTTGTGCAGATGCACGCCAGACTTCCGCTCTTCTCGCAGCGACGCATCCAGTCGCAATCTGCGGGGGGTCGATTCCAAGGCCGCCGCGTCCAAAAGACGCGGCGGCTTTTTTTGTCTTCTTGAGGCATCAAGAAAAGAAGAGAGCCACGAAAGACCCGAAACACACGAAAAGAAAAAGAGCGTACGGAGCCGTTTAGCCGCGGTACTCGTGCCACGTCACGCGACTGGCCTGCAGTCAACGCCGACCTCTCCCCCCTGCTCTTCTTTTCGTGTCGTTCGTGTCTTTCGTGGTTCCAACTTCTTCGTTACGCGCTTTATGGCTTCGCGGCAATCTTCGGATCGGCCAGGTCGAAGGTGCGCAGCAGAACGTCGTCCGCCTTGGCGAAGGTCTCCACCAGACGCCCTTCCACGGTGAAGGCGAGCACCGCCTGGTGGCCATACCGGTCGGCCACGTAATAGTAGATCCACTGGATCGGCAGATCCGAGGCCTCGCCCTCGACCACGACGCGATACACGCGATAGTCGCGGTCGTTGGTCGCCTGCCCGGCCTCGACGAACTGTTTGAAGCTCTTGCCGAGGCCCCGTTTGATGTCCTCCTGGAACGCGGCCAGCGTCAGGTCCTTGGCGGGCGAAGCGGAGATCTTGCACTGCGCGACGAACTCGCCGCGATCGACCAGGCGGAGGATCGCCAGCTTGGCATCGTCGGCCGTCACGTACCAGCGGCGGTCGAGCATCGCATCCCAGCCGCCCTGCGACTCATAGGCCAACTGCGTCAGCGCGGGCGTGGGCTTCAAGGTCAGTCCGGCCAGCGCGCGATCGCTCAGTTGATCGGACTGGCTGCCCGGGACGATCTTCATCTGCAGTCGGGCGGTGATCTCCAGCCCCGGCCCGATATGGCCGACCGAGCGGTTCTCTTTGACCAGCAGACCAAACCAGGTCACCCGGTTCGTCTTCCGGTCGAAGTGATACTTGGCCTGCAACTCGATCTCCGTCGCGACCCCGCCGATCGCCCCAGAAACTCGCCCGGTCATCTCAAATCGGGCAGGCTTCTCCGGATCCACCGTCAGCAGCGTGCTGCTGACCTTTGCTTCGCTGACGGCATCCAGCCCCAAAAGCGCCGTCATCAGTTCGGCCGAGTGCTCCCACTTCTCGCCGATCGCGACCGGCTTCTCGGGCAGAAACCGCTCCACAAGGAGGCTATTGCCAAGCGGATCGACGAGGTCCAATTCATCGCGGGTCAGGGGGCCGCGGGGCGAGAAGAGCATCGCTTTGGTGCCATCGATCGCCGCGCCGATCAAGCGCCGCTCCTCCCGCAACGTCGGCGTGGTTTTCACCGTGTCGATCTGGAGCGTGGCCGTCGCTTTGTCGTAGTAGCGAACGGCCCGCACGGCGGCCTTGCTCTCCTTGGCCAACTCCAACGTCCGTTCGTCGTAGGTCAAATTGGCAAGCCCACTCATCTTGAAACGCTGGACCTTGCTGTCTTCCACGATCTTCTGCTCGCCGCCAAGGTCAAGGGCTGACTCGACCCGATCGACAGCACCGACCGCACGTTGCGAGCGGAAGGTGTAGCTCGGCGTCTTCTCGTCGGCATTGAGCGAACCGACCGCCAAGAGGGCAATCCAGGCAAATCCGCACGACCAGGCAAAGAGCATCTTCATGATGGCATTCCTAGCAGCCTTCCATGGCCACTCGAGAGAACGAGGCGGTTCGGGCCGGATTGGTACGACAAGTGCTTCGCGCCCTACTAGACCGCAGTCGCTAGATCGACTGGATGATCGGCTGAAGTTCAGGGGAATTTGCGGCCTTTCCCGGATATGCAGCCTAACGTACTAGCATCGACGACTTTTCGCAGGTGCGCCAAACAAGTCCTCGGTTGAG
>JBDKTH010000492.1:0-8420 GCA_039680305.1 Thermoguttaceae bacterium
ATGATGAATGCTGAATGATGAATGCTGAATGACAAGCGGGCAGCCGCTTGCGGCTTAGCCGGCCCAAAGACTTCCCGCCCCTCAATTCAACATTCCAAACTTCTTCATCTTGTTGTACAGCGTGACCCGGCTGATCCCCAGTTCTTTGGCCGTGTCGGTGCGGCGATGGTTGTGGCGTTCGAGCGATTCTTCGATGATCCGGCGTTCGATCTCGTCGACACGATCTTCAAGGGTCATCGTGAATTGACGATTGCCGTTTTGCCGGCCACCGACGGTCACGCCTTGACTGGCGGGCGACCGCGAGGGTCGCTCGCAACGCAGGGCGCTGGGCAGATCGGAGACGGTCAAGACCCCATTGCGGCAGTACAACACGGCTCGGCGGATCACGTTCTCCAACTCGCGGATGTTGCCCGGCCAGCGGTACTGACGCAAGGCCGCGATGAACTCCATGTCGATGTGGGTCAGTTCGATGCGATGCGCCCGGCTGTGATCGATGGCGAATTTGCGGGCCAGATACTCGATGTCCCAGGGACGTTCGCGGAGCGGCGGCAGGAAGAAGCTCAAGGTGTTCAGACGATAGAACAAGTCGATGCGGAACTTGTTCGTGCGCACCAATTCCTCGAGGTCGATGTTGGAGGCCACAATCAGCCGGGCCCGGGCATGGTGGGTGTCGTTGCTGCCGACCGGCTCGTATTCGCCCGTCTCGATGACCCGCAACAGCTTGGCCTGCTGATCGGGCGCCAGAACGTCGATCTCGTCCAACAGGAGCGTCCCCCGTTCGGCCGCGGCGAACTTGCCCAGCTTGTCGCAGTCGGCCCCGGTAAACGCCCCCTTCACATACCCGAACAGTTCACTTTCGATCAGGTCCGGGGGCAAGGCCCCGCAGGCCACCGTCAGGCAGCGGTCGGGCGCCCGCGACGACATCTCGTGGATCATCCGAGCCAGATAGGTCTTGCCACAGCCGGTCTCGCCGATCAACAGCACGGTCACATCGTGCTGGGCCGCCACCTTCAACTCATCGAACATCTCGAACATCGACGGCGTGAAGGTGACCAGCGTCCGGGTCTGACCGCGCAGGGCTCGATGCGGCAGGCTGCTATAGTACTGCGCCAATTCCGCCGCCAACTCCACGTGGTTCTCCACAAGCGTCTCCAGTTGGTCGAGGTCCACCGGCATCGGTAGACAGCCACGCAGCATCTTGGCCCCCTGGTCGCGGATCTCGGCCGGGCACGCCGGGTCGATCAGGCCATAGATTGGGGCGGTCGAAAGCAATTCCTGCAGGTGCTGCAACGAACCCTGCGGCGAATGCCCCCTAAACAGGCCGCTGCTCAGGTGAACCACGGCCGCCTGAATCGGTGTCGAGGTCAGTTGCGCGGGAGCGGTCTCCAACGAGTCGGCGCTCACTACCTCGAAATGCGGGGAAAACCGCTTGCGCAACTGCTCGGTCACACCTGGATCCCGACTGAGGATAAACAACCCGGCTGCCATCGCCGCTTCGCCTCTTCTGTACGGTCTCTTGGGACGTTAGGGACGTGTGGGGCCGAATCGCCCCGTGAAAGTCACGCCACCGAAAACTGCGGATTCCGCCCCAGCACGACAGGCGAGTAGTATGAGATTTCTAGTCGCCGTATAATTCCCAGCCTAATTGAGTCACCCAGCTTATCAAGTGTCAAACTGGCTTTGCAGCCAAGATTATGCGGCCGCACATCCTGTCAAACGTCCTTTGCGCATTGCGCAACAGGCAGATCATACGGGAGTCACGGGGGCCAATCGCGTTCAAAAGACCCTTCTGTTGGTCAAAACGAACTGTCAACCGTTGTGCTGTGGGCAGAATCGACGCAGGTTGGGCGGCAGCAAGCAGGAGCAAACGGGCAATTGAGGGGAAGTGTAGGGGTCGCAGCGAAGGAAGTTGATTCGCCGGATGTTTTGAACCGATCCCCTTCTCATGGACCAAGCCGCATGGCGTCCGTATTGTGGTCCATTTGAACGGGGGGCGGACCGCGCAGTCCTTCACGATACACTCAAGCCAGGAATCCGGAGGGTCGGATCGATGCAAGTCGCCTTTTTGACGGTTCTGATTGTCGCTGGTGCCGGACAGCCGGCCCCGGGGCCCATGGAGCCGCCCGTCGCTGTTGCTGCCCCGATGCCCGAGGACGGCCCGGCTTGCGCGACGTGCCCAGGTGCCCCTGTCAAGGAGGGGTATTTTGCTGGGGCCCGCAAATGGGTCTGCGACTGGTTGGGCCCGATGCCCCAGACCTGCTACAGCCCACGATTCGGCTGCTACCCGGGCAACGGCCGCGATATCCAGCGGTATCCGGCGTTCCACGGTTACTACTATCGGGAACCGTATAATTACCGGCACTACTTTGATTACCCCTGGCACGCCCAGCCGCACGAACCGCTCCCCTATTTTAGCCACCGCGGGGGGCCAACGCCGGATGGTGGGTTGATGCCAACCCCGGATCCCGGAATGTCGCCCGCGGTTCCTGCTCCAGCAGTCGGGCCTCAGCCACCAGCGCTACCGGCACCCATGCCGCTTCAAGAGCCGCAAGCCAGGGCTCAGAACCCTGGGAAAGCCAAGCTTCTGGGACGTTAAGATCGCGGGTCGTTACGACTCGCACGTTCCTCATAGAACCATATACGACCTCGCAACCGGTGGCGTGTCCTTCACAGGGCGTGTCCACCGGTTGTCGTTTTTGGGCAGGGAGATACCGTGGCTCGCTCCTTGATCGCATTAGGGTCCAATCTCGGCAACCGAGAACAGACGCTCGACTGGGTGGTGGATCGGCTTGGGCAGATCCCTGGTCTGCGGGTGTTGGCTCAAAGCCGCTGGCGTGAAACCGTTCCGGTCGGCGGCCCCCCGGATCAGGGGCGGTTTCTCAATGGAGCGGTGGTGATTGAGACCGCGAGGGGGCCGGAAGAGCTTCTCGCGGTGCTCCAGCAGTTGGAGTCCGAGCGAGGACGTCGCCGGGAAACCCGCTGGGGCCCCCGGCCCCTCGATCTGGATATCCTCCTCTACGATCAGATGATCCTCGAAACGCCGACGCTCACGATCCCCCATCCGCGGATGGCGTGGCGGCGTTTCGTGTTGGAGCCTGCTACGGAGGTGGGGGGCGAGATGGTCCATCCGACCACCGGCTGGACTGTCCAACGGCTGTTGCGGCATCTCAACGAGGCCCCGGCGTATGTCGCCCTCACCGGTTCGCCGGGGGTCGGCAAGACGAGCTTGGCCACACGTCTCGCCAAACTGGTTGGGGCCCAGCTGATCTCCCCAGAATCCGCTCCTCGCCGCCTCGAAGCGGCCGAGGGCGATTCGTCTAGTATCGCGTGGGACATAGAGTTAGAATTCCTCGAAGAGCGGACCCGACTTCTGGCGGCCGAGCGGTCCCAGTGGCGGACCGCGGGGCCCTGGATAAGCGACTTTTGGCTCGGTCAGTGCTTGGCGTATGCCGCCGTGTGCCTGCCCCGCCAGCAACAGGCAGCGTTTCGCCAGAAATGGGAAGAGGCCTGCGGTCGAGTCGTTGCTCCCAAGCTGATTGTGCTGTTGGCTCCATCGACCGAGCCGAACCCTGCCCCTTTGGCCCAAGAACAACGCCGGCTGGAACAGGTCCGCCGTGCGATTCTGGCCCAGACCGCCCAGCCAGGTCTCGGGCCGGTGCTCCGCTTGACCGATCTTGCCCCTGAGCGTGCAGTGGCCGAGATTCAAGCGGCGATCGAGGCCATGCGGTAATCGAGAGTGAACTGAGCATGACAACCACACCGTCCGCGGCCAACGTAGTAACAACGGTGGAGCAGTTGCGTAAGGCGCTTACCCCCTTGTGGCGTGCCGGGAAACGGATCGGCCTCGTGCCGACGATGGGGGCGCTGCACGAGGGGCATTTGAGCCTGGTACGGACCTCGCAGGCGGAATGCGACCGGACGGTGGTGACGATCTTCGTGAATCCGACCCAGTTTGGCCCCAAGGAAGACTTTGCCAAGTATCCGCGAACCCTGGAAAAAGACCTTGCCGCCCTGGCCACCTGCGGCCCGGTGCTGGTGTTTGCCCCGACCGTCGAAGCGATGTACCCGGCCGGGTTCTCCAGTTGGGTGGAAGTCGGCGCCGTGGCCGAACCGTTGGAAGGCCAGTTTCGGCCGGGCCATTTCCGCGGCGTGGCCACGGTCGTGATGAAACTGTTTCAGATGGTCGGTGCTGACGTGGCCTACTTTGGCCAAAAGGACTATCAGCAGACGCTGGTCATTCGGCGGATGGTGGGAGACTTGAACGTGCCGATCGCGGTCAAGGTCTGCCCCACGGTGCGCGAGGCCGACGGCCTGGCCAAGAGTTCCCGCAACGTGTACTTGGATCCTCAGGCCCGAGAGCGGGCGCTGGTTCTCTGGAAGAGCCTATGCCTGGCCCAGGATCTGGTCCGCCGCGGCCAGCGCGACGCAGCCGCGATCCAGGCCGAGATGGAGAAGCTAATCCGCACGGCCGACGATGCCCAGATCGACTACGTCGCCCGGGCCGACGCCGAGACCATGGCCCCGGTCCGCGAGATTTGCGGGCGCACCGTGGCGGTCTTGGCGGTCCGCATCGGCGGCACGCGACTGATCGATAACCTTATCCTTGACCCTGCGTCAATTTCCTAACGCCTCCCACAGGAGCTGATCAACGTGCTCCAAACCCTCTTCCACATCCCCAATTCGATCGGTGGCGTGCCGCTGTTTGGGTTCGGCCTGCTCTTGGCGCTTTGGGCGGTCGGAAGCGTCGTCTTCTTGCTGTGGCTGGTCCGGCGGCAAGGGTTCAACAACGACACCAAGGGGTACATCCCGCTGCTGCTGGTGATCGGGGCGGCGATCTGGCTGGTGTTGCCGCATCTGTGCGACGCGCACGGCCTGCCGATCCGCGGCTACGGGATGATGCTTCTGCTGGCCGTGGTATCCGCGGTCGGCCTGGCAGTCTGGCGTGCGCGGTGCGTGGGGCTCGATCCCGACCTGGTCTTCAATCTAGCGTTCTGGTGTTTCGTGCCCGGGTTGATCGGCGCGCGGATGTTCTACGTGATTCAGAAGTGGCCCCTGGAGTTCGATTCCATCTATCAGACTCGCGGCGGTTTGGCCGCGTTGGGGGCCGTGCTCAACGTGGCGCAAGGCGGCCTGGTCGTCTACGGCTCGGTGATCGGCGGGATCATCGGGGCCGTGGCCTTCATCTACAAGTACAAGCTGCCGCCGTTGGCCACGCTCGACCTGGCCGCGCCGAGCCTGGCGCTGGGCATGGCCATCGGTAGGCTCGGCTGCATGATGAACGGCTGCTGTTACGGTGGCGAGTGCCAGTTGCCCTGGGCGGTCCAGTTTCCCGCGGGCAGCCCCGTCCACTATCACCAGTTTTTCGAGGGCGAGTTGGCCGTCTACGGCCTGAAACTCCACGAGCACCCCCAGCAGCTTCCCCTGATCAGCCAGGTCGTGCCCGGCTCGCCGGCCGCGCAAGCGGGCATGGCCGCCAACGACTGGATCGACACCGTCGGCCGGCTGCCCACCGACACGGCCCAGGACGTCTACGGGGCGATGATCGAGGTCGGTCACGCCGGCCAGTTGCCCGTGGAACTGGTCCGTGGGCAGAAGCACACCTGGAAGACGAGCGAGGCCATGGCCAGCGACGCGAACCATGGGGCGGCCGCCTTGTTGGGCGTGAAGTTTGTCGGCCCCTCCCAAGATCGGCCGATCCTGCGCGAGGTGGCCCCGAATTCGGCCGCGGAAAAGCAAGGGCTGAAGGCCGGCCAGGAGTTGTTTGCCGTGGGCGGACGCCGGGTGCGGACCGTGGCCGACGCCGAGCGGACGCTCGCCCAGTACATGCGTCCCGGCCTGGCAGTATCGCTGGTGACGGTGACCAAGCGGACCACGGTGGAGATGCCGGTGGCTGGCCCGCCGGCGCGGAGCAACCCGGTCCATCCCGCGCAGATCTACAGTGCGATCAACGAAGGGCTGCTGTGCCTCTTTCTGCTGGCCTATGCCCCGTTCCGCCGGCGCGACGGCGAACTGACGGCCATGTTCCTCACCCTCTATCCGGTCACCCGTTTCCTGATCGAGGTCATCCGCACGGACGAGCCGGCCGTGTTCGGCACCGGCATGAGCATCTCCCAGAACGTGAGCCTGATCCTGTTGTTCTCGGCGATCGCCCTGTGGGTCTCCATCCTTCTGAAGCCTGCTGGCACGACCTTTCCCAAGTTCGAGCCAGACGCAGGGAAGTGACGCTGGCCGCTGCTCGGCACGCAAGAGAGGACCGGCAGTCGCATAGAGTCTCTGCTCGCATTCACGCCCCCGTCGCTTGCCGCTTTGCGAGTCTTTAACGTTTCGATCGCAAGCCGAGGATCAACTGGATCTCGCCGATCGGCATGCCAACGCGATGAGCGATCTCCTGGGGGGCGAAGCCATAGTCGGCCAACAGATAGATCTCCTCGTAACGGCGGTCGGCCGTCGAAGGCTCCGTGGGGGCGGAGGAGCGGGCCGGCGTCTTGATCGCCTCGGCCTGAGTCGCTCCCGAGGTTGAGGCCGGAAGAGGCGATTCAAGCGATCCCGGTTCTTGCGAGGCCATCTGACTGGGTGCCGGAGATGCACCGCTGAGCCGTTGCATGGCCTCCAGGGCCGCTTCCAGCCGGCCGGCGGCTCGATCCGCCTCGCGGATCAGATGCTCCAGGGCGCTCATCTTGCTGTCCAGCTGACCGCTCAGCGTCCGAGCCAGGTCGTGCATTTGCACTTCCCACTGCACCAGTTCATCAGGAGTCTCCTGAGGATGGACCGACCGCTGCCGGCTGGCCGGACTTGCGGCGGCCGTCGGCCTCCAGTCCACCTCTTGGCGCTCTTGCCGGGCCAGATAACGCCGGGACCGCAAGAGCAGAAACCCGATGACCAGCATCAACGCGACCAGAAACACCAGCGAAGACGTGTTCGTCTGTGCGACCAACTCCATTCAGTCACCCCAATCCTTCGGCCCGTTGTACAGAACGGCCACTACACGGTCTCTGGATCGAACGCCTTCTGGGCCGCCTCATACACCACGTGCAACGGCACGCCGTGTTGGGCGGCGAGGGCCCGGCACGATTCATACTCTGGAGCAAAACGGGGCTTTCCGCCCGGCGGCCAGCCGAGCTTCCCCTCGATCAGGCCCCAGGCGGTCTGGACCTGATGGGGCCGACGTTCCAGCACGTGCCGACTGGCCGGCCAGCGACGCACCCCCAGCGTGGTCGTCTCGGCAAACAAGATCGCGTCCATCGTCTCGACCTCGCTCGCCCGGCAAAGGACAGTCAGCTTCACCCCAGGCCGGTTCTTCTTCATCTGGATCGCCGTGGTGTAAACGTCCAGGGCCCCGGCGTCGAGGAGCCGGGTGGTGGTGTAGCCGATCAACTCGCCGCTCATGTCGTCGAGGTTCGTCTCCAACACCCAAACCGTATCACGGTCAACGTCATCGACCGTCTCGCCCACCAGCAAACGCAGGAGGTTGGGCTGCTCGTCCAGATCCCGCTGCCCGGCCCCGCAGCCAATCCGCTCGATCTTCATCGCCGGCACCGGTCCGAAGGAATCGGCCAGCGTGGCGAGGATCGCGGCCCCGGTCGGCGTGGTCAACTCATGAGGGATCGACGATTCGGCCAGAGGGATGCCCTTGAGAAGCTCCGCCGTGGCCGGGGCCGGCACGCTCATGATCCCATGAGCGATCGTGATCTTGCCGGTTCCCGTGGGCACTGAGGAGGCAACGATCCGCTCGACGCCGAGCAAGTCCCAGCCCACTGCGGCGCCGACGATATCGCCGATCGAGTCGGCCGCGCCGACCTCGTGGAAATGGACTTTTTCGACCGTCGTGCCGTGGACCTTGGCCTCGGCCTCGGCCAGCCGATGGAAGATCCGCCGGGCGAGGTCCTTCTGCCGATCGGTCAGCCGGCTGCGATCGATCATCTCCACGATGTGGTGCAAGTGCCGGTGGGCGTGTTCATGTTCATGCGCCACGGTGACCTGCGTCGCCCGAAAGCCCCGCTTTCTGACCTCCTCGGCCACCAGCCGCAGGCCGGGCAGGCCCAGCGAGCCGATCGCCACATTCAGGGCTTCCAACTCCACACCCGCGTCGATCAACGCGCCAAGCGTCATGTCGCCGCTGATTCCCGAGGCACAGTCAAGATAGGCGATTTTCATTCGATCAGGCTCGCAAAAGGAGAGATGATTCTAGGTGGGTTGAAAACGGCGGCAAGATCACTTCGGGGGAAGGACTAAGGACTAAGGAAGAGATTATTGGGTCTCGGGGGTGGGAGGGCAACATGGATCTCGCCGTTTGGCCGCGGCACTTGTGCCGGGTCTGTGGCAACGCGCCGCGGTCATCGCGGGATTCCATCCTTGGATGGGTTTTACGGCATACCCATTCTACCATACGCCCCCTCCTTCTTCCTCCCTCCCCTTCGTCC
>JBDKTH010000010.1:0-3960 GCA_039680305.1 Thermoguttaceae bacterium
CAGAAACGGGACTGGATCGAGCGGAGCCTGGCCACGGCCAGGACGGAAGGCGTCCGAGCCTTGAAGACGCTCGCCGCCCGAGTGCCGGCCGAGTCGCCCGCGGTGTTGGTCTCTAACCCCACGCTGCATCCCCGCGTCGAGACAGTCACGGTCGAACTGCCCGAATCGTGCGTGGATCTGCGGTCCGTTCGGTTTGTGGACGGCAAGCCCGCCGTGGCGGTGGCCGAGGGACGCCGGCTCTCGTTCCGAACGTCGGAGATTCCGTCGCTCGGCTATGCGGTCTTCCCGCTTGCCAAAGGTGTCCCCGGCACGGTCACGCGGCGACCGTCGGCCGAACCGCCGTCGGTGGAAAACGACTTCTACCGCGTCGTGTTTGCCGAGGACGGGTCGATCCGAAGCATTCTTGATAAGCAACTCAAGCGGGAGCTGGTCGACCCTGCGGCCCCGTACCGGTGCAATCAACTCGTCTACACGAAGGACGCGCACAAGAGCTTCTCCTCGCCTACAAGAGCGAGCTTCCAAGTCGAGACGTCACCTCTCGGGCAGACCGTGATCGCGAGGATGGACGATCCGGCCAGCGGCGCGGCGATCCAACAGCGAGTGACGCTGCCGGCCCACGAGAAACGGATCGACATCGACAACCGGCTCGACCACGTGCGCGACCTGGCCACGAAGAACCGCTGGTTCCGGTTCGGGTATTACGCCTTCCCGTTCGCCGTGCCGCAAGGCCAGTTCCGGGTTGGGCTCAACGGGTGCGTCGCCCGGCCGCATGACGACCAGACGGGGCACGGGACCGAGGCCTATCTGGCGGCACGCGACTGGGCCGACGTGGGCAACGACCAGTTCGGCGTCGCGCTGGTGCAGCACGAGAGCCATCTCGTCGAATGCGGCGAGATCCATGCCGACAAGAAGGCGGTCGGCCAGCGGCCGACGACCTCGCACCTCTACTCGTACGTCTTCAACGACTGGCTGTATGGGCATGCCCACGTCACCGGCCCGTCGCATATCAACCTGCGTTACCGCTACGTGATCGTCAGCCACGCCGGAAGCCTCGAGGACGCCCACGTGGCCCAGTTCGCCGAGCGGGCGGTCACGCCGGTACTGCCGCAGGTGATCCCCCAGGCGCAGCAAGGGACGCTGCCGCGGGTGTCCTGCAGTTTCCTGTCAACGGATGCCCCCAACATCGACCTGTTGGCGCTGAAACTGAGCGAGACGCCCGGACGCGGCGTGATCGCCAGGTTCCACGAGACGGACGGCGTCGCTGTGGAGTCACTTTGCCTCAAGACAGGCTGGGGCAAGAACCTGGGTGCGACGTCTTGCTCGGTTACGGAACAAGACCGCCAGCGGTTGGATCGGCCGGTCGTGGGGCTCACGCCGTTCGGATATGCAACCGTTCGCTTCGAGGACCAGGAGCCGGTGCCTCTCGCGCCGCAGATCACGGCCGGCCCGCGATCGGACAAGTCGATCACGCTCGAGTGGAAGCGGGTTGAGGGCGTGCGGCAGTACAACCTGTATCGGGGCGACCATCCCGACTTCGTGCCGGACGTGTACCATCTGCTGGCCACGACCCGCGAGACGGGTTATTGCGATGATCGGCTAAGCCCCGGCGCGACCTACTACTACCGCGTGGCTGCTCTGGGAAGCGATACCCGGCAGGGAGCGGTCTCAGAACAGGCGCAGGGGACGACCGACGCCAAGGGAAGCTCGCCACCCGCCAAGGTGGGAGCCTTCTACACGGGGCTCATTTCCGATCCGAGGGCGTGGCGCGGCGACAAGTCGGACATGCTTTATCTCGAATGGGGCCAGAACCAGGAATCCGATCTGTCGCATTACGAGCTTTTCCGAGGCGACACCCCCGAGTTCGAGCTTGGTGATAGGACGTTTGTGGCGACCGTTGAGCCCGGCCCCGATGTCGTGGTGCCTTTCGAGGACACCGGTTTGAAGGTGCATACCACGTATTACTATCGCGTCCGCGCCGTGGATCGTGACGGGCACAAGGGGCCGCCGAGCGACGTTTGTGTCGGGGGCACACGCGAACCGTAAAGATAATCCGGGAAAGCCTCTAGGCAGCTTGACCAACGATCATCACCATGGGATGATCAGGAAAACCAACCGCCCGCCAATCCCCCCATGAGACTCACCCATGTCGCGGTTCGTCCTGGCACTGCCGTGCACCGTGTTTGTCGTGCTGTTTGCCGTCTCGCCTTCGGCCTTCGCTCAGGAGAACATCCTGCCCACCGCCGTGGGCAAATCCACCCTGGCTGGCCGGCAATTGGCTGATGAGCTTCGGCGGACGCTTGAGCCGTTGGCGGCCACGCGTCCGAAGGCCGCCACGGTCGAGCCGTTCGCCCACCTGGTGCGCAAGGCCTCGTGGACGGAGGAGTGGCCTGGGCCGGACGGCACGGTCGCGAAACGCTCCGTGACCGGCAAATTGTGGAACGACGCGATCGCAGCGGCTCTGCGAGCCAACAACAGTGTGTATCTGCCACGACGCGAGACGCCCTACTATCTCGACGGTCCGATCGTGCTCCAGTCGGGCCAAACGCTGGTGGCCGATCCGCAGGCCGAGTTCCGCCTGAAGCCGGGGGCCAACACGTGTATGGTCCGCAACGCGCATCTCGTGAGCGGCGGGGCGGGCCCCGTGCCGGCCGACCTGAAGCCCGACGAACAGATCACCGTGGAAGGCGGCATTTGGACCACGCTCCGCACGAGGACCGGGGCCGGGAGCATCTACAACGGCAACCACAGCGGGGCGATCGACGCCCGCAACAGCGTCCCCGGCACCCACGGCGTGCTATGCTTCAGCAACGTGCGGCGGCTGGTCGTGCGCAAGCTGACCGTGCGGCAGGGCACGCCGCATGCCGTGCAGTTGTCCAACGCCTCGGAATTCCTGGTCGAGGAGATCACGCTGGAAGACCATGGGCGCGACGGGATCCACATGAACGGGCCGATCCACGACGGCCTGGTCCGCGGCATCCACGGCGTGACGCACGACGATTTCATCGCGCTCAATGCCTGGGACTGGAAGAACACTACGGTGACCTTCGGCCCGATCGAGCGGGTGCTCGTCGAGCGGATCGACGGCGAGGACCGCGGCGCGGCCAGCATCCGTCTCCTGCCCGGCACCAAGCGGTTCGCCGACGGCACCGTGCTCGACTGTCCGGTGCGCGACTGCGTGTTCCGCGACATCCGCGGGATCAATGACATCAAGGCCTACGACCAGCCGAACCTGGAACTCGGCCGCGACAAGGACTTCTGCGACCCGATCGGCACGCTCGGGAATATCTATTTCGAGAAGCTCGTGATTCGCCACCCGCGGCAACCGGCCACGATCCAGATCCACGCCAACGCCGACGGGATTCACGTGGCCGACGTGGTGTTGGCCTTCCCGCTCAAGACGGACGACAAGGTGCTGAGCATCGGCCCGCTTTCGATGACCTTTACCCACGGCTCGGCGGATCCGGCCCGCTGGGTGGAGGTGTTTTCGCCCGACAAGGATTGCACGGTGCGGAATCTTTCGCTGGAGAACGTGCGTACGGAAGCCGGCGCCACCTTGGCTCCGGAGAGCCAGATCCGCGTCATCCAGCTACACGTAAACCCCGAATACCCGCGCACCAAACCCCGCGGGGGAACAGGCCGAGGAGTGTGGATTCGATGACACGACGGTACACAGGCAAGTGGACGGCCAGCATGAGCACTCGCCTCCTCTTTCACGTTGTTTTTGCGACAGCCACCGTAGCGATGGCCTCCTCGCCGGCCTCGGCCCAGTGGGAGGTGAAGCCCTATCGCGGCACGCCGGTCCTCTGTAAAGACGGTCAGCCGGTGACGCCGATGATGTTCTGGCAGTCGTATCCGCTCGACTACGAGGTCGAGCGGTTCTCCAAGGAGGGGATCGACCTGTTCAGCTTCTTCCGGTCCAGTCAGCATTACGCCACGCCGTACTGGAAGGCGGACGGAAGT
>JBDKTH010000934.1:0-3912 GCA_039680305.1 Thermoguttaceae bacterium
CCGACTGGACCGACACGAGCGGCCTTGTCCTGGCGTTGCCGACGGCGAGCCCCTGGCAGTTCCACGCCCGGCTGGCGGATGATGGGCGGCTGTCCGTCCAGTTTACCCCAGGCGAGAACCAAAGCTCAGACGCCAAGAAACGGGTGTGCGTGGCTTCGTACCGTGGTCCGTGGATGGTTGGACTGGCCAAGCTGCGGCAACGGCTCAACCGTTCCAAGGAGGCGGAGTTCGCACCGCTCAAGACGCAACTTGCCGCCGCCATGGCCACGATCCGGCTGACGCCGGCAGGACATGCGGACTCGTCGGTCCCGGAGTTGGACTACTGGGCCATGATTCAGGCCGACTGGCAGCGGCAGGATCAGACGACCGAAACGGTCGAGTCCTACGCGGCTGCCACGAAGCGGCACTTGGAAAAAGCCCGGCGGCTGCTGGCCGATCTCCGGGCGGAGCACGGCGACACTTTCTTAACCGAGGCCGCCGCGCAGTTGGATCGCCTCGCCGTCCAGGCGGCAGAGCCGGCATCAAGTCTTGACTCGCAGCGTCTCCTCTACTTGCAGGTCCGTTGGCAGAAACGCCGCATCGCGCTGGCCAATCCAAGGATGAATTCTGGGCCTCTCCTGTTCTCGAAGCGGGTTCCCACGTCGTACAGCCATCTGGTCATGCAGTACTTCGGCTGGCGAGCCCGACCGGGCGGAGGACTGTTCATCCTGGACAAGCCGGGCGAATCGTTGGCCTGCCGCGACATCCTTGCCGGCAAGCTCACCGGCGGCAACGTGCTGGAACCGCGATTGTCGTACGATGCCAAGCGGATCGTGTTTTCGTATGTCGATCTGGCGGGCAAGAGTTTTGTGCCCAACAAGGTCGACCAGCAGACGGACGAGGGGTTCTATCACATCTATGAGGTCAACATCGACGGCACGGGGCTGCGGCAGTTGACCCAAGGGCCGTACGACGACCTGATGCCCACCTACCTACCCGACGGCGGCATCGCGTTCTGCTCGACACGGCGGCAGGGCTACGCCCGCTGTTTCGGCGGGCAGTTTGGCTCGCGGTGGCACGTCTACACGCTCCACCGGATGGACGGGGACGGCTCGAACCTCCGCACGCTCTCGGTCCACGACACGAACGAGTGGTTCCCCGCGGTGTCGAACACGGGGCACATCCTCTATGCCCGCTGGGACTACATCGACCGTGACGCAGTGACGCATCAGAACCTCTGGTCGAGCCGGCCGGACGGCACCAGCCCGCAGGCCGTCTGGGGTAACGCTACGCCCGCGCCGCACTGCGCGTTCCAGGCCCAGCCGATTCCCGACTCGAACAAGATCATCTTCACGGCCTCGGCCCATCATTCGATCACTGGCGGTTCGATCGCCATCGTCGATCCGGCCGTGGGCGCCGATGGTCTGGCGGCCATCACGCGAGTGACGCCGGAGATCGTTTTTCCCGAGGCCGAAGGGCGGGACATCAAGGAATACTACAGTTCGCCGTGGCCGCTCTCGGACAAGTATTACCTGGTCTCGTATAGCCCGAGGCCGCTGGTCTGGGAGCCGAGGGCCAACGATCCGGCGGCCCTGGGGATCTGCTACCTCGATGCGTGGGGCAATCGCGAGTTGATCTACCGCGACCCGGAGATCGGCAGCGAGAACCCATGTCCCCTGGTCGCCCGATCGGTGCCGCCGATCCTGGAGAGCAGCTTGCCGCCGGAGACTCCGCCGGTGGGCGAGATGCTCCTGACGGACGTTTACGAGGGCTTGGGCGACGTGCCGCGTGGGTCGATCAAGGCGCTGCGCATCGTACAGATCTTCCCGAAGACGACGATCGTGGCCAACAATCCGGCGGTCGGGATGGCCGGGGAAGAGAACGGCCGGGCGATCCTCGGCACAGTGCCCGTCGAGCCGGACGGCTCCGCCCGATTCCTCGTCCCTGCCCACAAGCCGATCCTCTTCCAGGCCCTCGACCAAGACGGCTTTGCCTACCAGACGATGCGTACGATCACCTACGTCCAGCCGGGCGAACGGATCTCGTGCATCGGCTGCCATGAGAACCGGCGCATGGCCCCGCCGAGCCGCGTGCCGATGGCCCAGCACCGCCGGCCGTCGCCGATCGAGCCGGGCGAACTGGGCGGGCGCCCGTTTTCCTACGTGGAAGTCGTCCAGCCGATCCTCGACCAGCACTGCGTCAAATGTCACGCCGGCCCCAAAACACCGGCCAGCCGGATCGACCTGACGGGCACACCGGAAAAGGGTTTTTCCAAGTCGTACTGGGCCTTGTGTGGCGACGTGAACTTCTGGGGCGCCGGCACGAACCCGGACAACGCGGCCAAAGCCCTGGTCCCACGCTTTGGCGGGCGCAACCAGATCCAGGTCACTGAGCCCGGCGGCATGTACGGCGCCTTGGGCAGCCGGCTGATCAAGCTGTTGCGTTCCGGCCACGAAGACGTGAAACTCAGCCGCGACGAGCTAGCCCGGTTGGCCGCCTGGATCGACCTGAACGCCATCTTCTACGGCGTGAACCTCCCCGAGGCCCAGTCCCAGCAACTCCGCGGCGAGCGGACTGCGATGCCGGAGGTTCAGTAGCCGGCGGAAGGACGAATGTCGAAAGGTCAAATGTCGAAGGAATGACGAAGCACCAATGACCAAAGGGCGACGTGGCATGCCAGCCCTTTTCACGCTTCGTCCTTCGCGGAGATCTGGACTCAACGCAAGAACCGTGCCTAGTGGGGCTTGCCGATGGCCTGGGAATGGTTATCTTGGAACCGTTGTCCAGATCCACGGCGACGCGACCCGAGCCCCGTCCGGCACGCCATCGATCTTGTCGAAGAGGCATTCCCAATGTACGGAGGCCCTCGATGACCCGGCGGCAAGGCTCGATCGATCGTTGTTCACTGGGCAAGCTGCCTCTGAGGCGTCCACGGTGAAGGTCAGGTCAACGTCGGAGAGAATGTAACCCACAATTCCCCCTGTTCACTGTTCCGGCACTGACCACAGATCGTCCCTGAATCCGCCTGGCAGAGAGAAGAGAACGGTGAAAAGCATGCTGTCCTTACTCGGAACTGTTGGGGACTACGTTCCGTGCCTTCTACTAATCGCGTTACTCGGTGGCGCTCTTTGGTGGGCTAATCGGCTCGCTCGGCAAGACGAGGAACGCATCGCATGCAGATTCGCGGGCGCGGGGTGGCATGTAAAGCGCGGTGGTGCCATACTGGGGCGAGCACCATTTCGTCTGCGAGGGGTTGGCTGGTTGTGGAGTTGGTTCGTCTGGATGCGGCCACTGGCGATCAAGGAATCTCAAGATCTCGCCGCATGGTTCTTTGAGTGCGTCTTGTACGATCGCGTAGTCCTGGCCGTGCAACGTAGGTGCACAGTGGACTTGCCTGCGGCATTTCCGGAGAAACGCAGGCGTTGCCGACTATCGAGCTTGTGGAATCGGTCGAAGTCCGGTTTGGCTGAGGGCTGTCAAGAACTGACAGAACTGTGGTTTACGGGACTGTCAGATCCCAGACAGCACGCCACGGCGTTTCTGTCAGCGATTGAGGAAATCACGCTCCACGCAAAGCGGATCATCGCGATTGAGGTCAGCGATGAGTACTTTGCCGTCATCAGCGTTCGGTTGTACCGTCCGTGTGATCGTTTGAGGTTTGCCACAGAAGCCGCTCGAATCCTCGAGCTTGCGGGAGTTCCAAACGTGTTTGCTGGGGCGAGTCTCGACCCAGAGGAAACCGTGAGAATTGAGGACAAGTAGAAAGGGACGTGAGTGCAGAAGATCTCGGGCAGAGCCGGAGCTTGAGACAGGAACGGGCACGCCCCTAGTGCGTCGTCAAGTGTAAGAAGTGGGGTTGGTAGAAAGCGGTCGGCATGGGAAACTCCCGACAACAAGGAGGTGTCCCATGTACAAGAAGTACATCGTTCGTCT
>JBDKTH010000144.1:0-13117 GCA_039680305.1 Thermoguttaceae bacterium
CGAAACGTGGGCCCGCCGTGGAGCGGCGTCGGAACGTAGCCGGGGACGCAACCCGGGATGGAACAGATTGCCTTGACCGCTACGCGACCGGGAGGATTGCAAACAGAATGGCTTGTGCTTTTTTTGCTCACGGTTTCAACGTACAATGCGAGTTCATGCTTGCATCGAAAGCACGCAGTTGCGTCGTCACGTTCCGCTGTCGTCCGATCCGGTTCTTCCCAGGAGGATTGTCTGATGAGTTCCCCGATCCCGCTGATCCGCACCCGTCTTTCGATCATGATGTTTTTGGAGTTCCTGCTGTGGGCATCGTGGTATGTGCCGATCGGCGGCTATATGAACAGCGTGCTCAAGTTCAGTGGATCACAGATCGGCTGGATTTATGCGACGACGGCGCTTGGCGCGATCATTGCGCCAATGTTTGTGGGGTTCATTGCCGACCGCCTGTTCGCGACGGAGCGGGTATTGGGCGTCCTGCACTTGGTCGGTGGTGTATGTCTTTACCTGGCTTCGCGGCAGACGGATTTCGCGGGGCTGATGACGCTCCTGGTGATCAACGCCCTCTGCTTCATGCCCACGATGGCATTGGTCAATTCCCTCTCGTTCCGCAACATCGATAATCCGGACCGCTTCTCGCGGATCGCCGTCTGGGGAACGATCGGCTGGATTTGTTCCGGTCTGCTAGTCGACTTCGTGCTCGGCGGGGCTGAAAAACCCAACTTTTTCTACTTGGCTAGTGGCGGCGCAATCGCCATGGGTCTCTACAGCTTCACGCTCCCGCACACTCCGCCCAAGGGCGCCGAGGCTGGTGGTGACGTGCTTGGCTTGGGGGCCTTGAAGCTGTTTGCCGATCCTTCCTTCCTTGTGTTTGCGGTCTGCGCGTTTCTTATCAGCATTCCGCTCACGTTCTATTTCACCTGGGGAAACGCGTTCCTGGTCGAGCAAGGCTACCCACGAGCCACCGCCTTGATGACCCTCTGCCAGTTCTCGGAAATCTGTGTGATGATCATCATGCCGTGGTTCATCGGCCGGATTGGGTTGAAGAACGTGCTGGTCGTCGGCATGGGAGCTTGGGCCGTTCGGTATCTATTGTTCTCCAGCATGCAGTTTCCCCTGGTTATCGCCGGGCTCTTGGTGCACGGCTTCTGCTACTGCTTCGTGTTCGTGGCGGCGTTCATTTACGTCAGCAAGAAAGCCCCGCCGGAGATCAGTGCCAGTGCCCAGAGTCTGTGCGCCCTGATCATGTGGGGTCTGGGGATGTTCATCGGAACCCAGGTGAGTGGTTGGACCGGGGGCCAGTACACGTTGGCAGAAGGCCATCACTGGGCGCCGATCTGGCTGTGGCCGGGCGCGCTGGCCGCCGTGGTCTGCGTCCTCTTCCTCCTCGGCGGTCGTGACCCGAAGCCGGCGGAGCCGCCGTTGGGCAAGTAATCCGGCTCAATTGACTCCGATCGAAGAATCGCCGACCGCTGGTTGCGTTGCGACCAGCGGTCGGTGTATTCTGCCGTTGACGGCCTCTCCGAGCCGGGCCGTGTCGGCCCGGTCTCGGGGCGGCACGCCCTGGCTCGGATTGGGGGAGGGGCTGATCGTGGCCGTGTGCCACTGCTTGCCTTCTGGGCAAGCAGTGCGGTGGACGCGTGTGGCCTGAGTCTTATGGAGCCACTGCTTGCCCGGAAGGCAAGCAGTGGCACACGGCCACGCCGTCAAAGTCGCGTCTACTCGCGACGGCGGCGCGACCGGAGGCCGAGGCAGAAGCTGCCGGCCAGGGCGAGACCCAGACAGGAGACGATCGCCCCGTCACGCACGCTGCGGGGGCGGAAGGTGAGCTGGACGCGGTGTTCGCCGGGCTCGACGACGCAGCCCATGAAGTCGCCGTTGACCCGGAGGACCTCGCGCGGGCTTCCTTCCACGAGGGCCTGCCAGCCGGCGTGATACCGCTGAGAGACGACGAGCAACTGAGGCGTGGGGCAGTCGACCCAGACTTCCAGCCGGCCAGGGCGGTTGTTGTACAGCGTGGCTCGTCCCGGCGTGCCCGTAGGCAGTTCCAGCGGCGATTCGACCAGGGCGGTGGTTTCCACGGCGATCTTCGTGATCTCCTCCGCCGGACGGCTGCTTTGCCGGGCTTGGGTCACCAGGTAGACCCGGGGCAGGGGATCGGGCACCTGCAACCAGTCGCCTTGGGCAAGCAGACCGGGGAGTCCTGCGGTGAGCTTGTTCTTCATGACCCACCGGACGTTGGCGACGCGCAGGGCCGACACCTCGTGGTAGTCGAGTTGTCGGGCCGGCTCCAACGCCGTGTAGCCATCGGCCCGGGCCCAGTCGGCCAGCAGGATGCCGTTGCCGAAATGCACGCCCCGTTCGCCGATCCGTTCCGGGTTCATCAGCACACGCCCATCAGGCCACCCCGGCGGAACGCTCACCTTGTCGGTGAGCTGTCTCACCGGGATCGTCCGGGGAAACACCGCGTAGCTGAACCCATAGAACCCCAGGTCGGCCGCCGCAAACAGGATCAACATCATCGGCGCCCAGCGCACGCCCCGGGCCACGAGGGCCACCAAGAGCGCCGCCGCTGCGATCAGCACCGGGCCGAGAAGAACCAGCCGCCGGGGGCCAAACACGTTGGCGTTGGGGAATACCCAGGGGGCAAGCGCCGCGATCAGGCTGAGTACGACGGGAATCGCCAGCGGCTTCAACGCCGCCCAGGACGCTGGCTCATTGCGATCGCGTTGTCGGAGCAACAAGAGAAAGGCCACGGCGGCCAGGACCGTCACGGCAAACTGGAGCAACACCACGTAGCGGCAAGGGCAACGGAAGTTGCCGACGATCGGCAGCCAGCGCTGCAGGCCATAGAGCAGGCCGTACTTGCCCAGGGCCAACCAGAACGCCACCAGCCCCAGGGCCGCGAAGAGCCCGTTGAATCGCCGCAGGACGCCCCACTGTCGGCGCTGGCAGAGGAGCCAAACGACCAGCATCAAGGGGACCGCGCCGAGGTACACGCTCAACTCGTGGGTGTTCCGGCCGAACACACGCGTGCTGAACAGGTACGGCGCCACGAATTGGACGAGGTTGAGCGGAAACAGGGAATCCAAGTTCGTGTAGTCGGCGGTGGCCGACTGTCGCACGGATTCCCGAAGCACGTCCAGCGTCGTCAGGAGTTGAATGCCGCCGATCAACACGCCGGCCGCCTTGGCCAGCGCCCAGCCCGTCGCGCGGCGGAACGCCACGGCCCGTTGGACCGCGCGTTCCTCCACCGGATCCTGGCGATCGAGCACCAGGAACAGCACGAAGGCCGCCTCCGCCAACAGGGAGAACCAGACGAACTGCGGGCTGCCCAAGAGAAGCTGCGAACCGGTCAAGAGGGCCACGGCGACCTGCGCCGCGATGGCTCGACGGCGATTGCCGTCGAAAAACCACACGTCCGTCGCCCAAAGGAGCCAAGGAATGTGCGCCACCACGGCGATCGCGTTGACGTGGATGACGTGCAGGAGATTGAAACTGCAAAAGGTGAACAACAGGCCCCCGAACAAAGCCGCCTCGCGGCGTTTCAGCCGCCGCCGCAAGAAGAAGAAGGTGCCGGCAAACATGAACGGGTAGCTGCCCACGACCTCGAAGGCGAAGGCCAACGAGACGGGCAGCACCGAGTAGAGCAGAAGATGCCAGGGGTGAAACATGCCCGCCTGACCCTCGCCGGCCACGTAGTATCCGCAGAACAGTTGCGGCGTCCAGAGGAACGATTCGCCCTGGGCAAGCTGCTCGCTGTAAAACACGCGCAGCGGCAAGTGGAAGTCGCCCAGATCGTCGAACGTGTAGATCCGGCCGACCAGGACCGGGCTGAGCATGACCCATACGAGCAGCGCCCCGGTCACCAGGCTCCAGTCGAACTCGCCCGCGCGCGGCGGGGCGGAGGGATCACGTGGTAGGGGACTATCGTTCGACATTCGGCGGTAGGCTGCCTCCCTGCAGCCGAAAAAGGAGGGATGGACTAGTATAGTGGGGTAGGAGGAAAGGACCTAGAGGAAAGATAGGTCGGGGTGTGGATGGGGCTGGTGGGGAAAGCGGATGGGGCTAATCGGTCCTAGAAGCCCTATACGTCCTATGACTCTCATAATCCCCATCTCATCCCCCTCGATTCCCCCACTCCAAAACAAACCCGAGCAAATTCTCTAGTTTTTCTAAACTCTGTGATTTGACACGCCGCGAATCCGACCTAGGTTTCATTGCAGAGGCGAGACGTGAAAGCGTGACAGCCTCTGCGGTTCGCCGGAAACGGCGGCCGCTGACGGGGTCCTTATCTGCCAAACACATGCAACGCATCTTGTCCTGTTTTGGCAATGCCCCGTGACAACATGGGCCTGCTGCCTTGATCCTCGATAAAGGCAAACCGGTCGCAAGGCCGGGACGCAAAGCCGAGGGCCGCTCGGAGTCTTCCGGGCGGTAGCCTGGCTGCCGAAGGGATGAAGTGTTTTTTCGGCGCGAACGAGGAAGAGGCACATTGTCAGTGACTGGGAATCCACAGGGTACCGGCAGGCCAGCGTCGTATCCCTGCGATTCGACGTCGTACCCCACGGATTCCCTGCGGTTTTTTCCGGTTGGTCCAGTTTACGGCCTATTGATGGCCGACTAAGGGACCTGTTTGACTTGGAGGAACTATATGACATCGCTTCTGAAGAATGTGCAGCGTTTCCTCGTTTCGGAAGATGGCCCCACCGCTGTTGAGTACGCGGTGATGCTGGCGTTGATCATCATCGTCTGCTTGACGACGATCTCCCAGTTGGGAACTGCTGTTAATCAGACCTTCACCGATGTGAAGGCTAAACTCCCCGCCGCTGGCGGTTGAGCCTGAACGCCGAGACTATGTCTTGGTCGGGCTCATTCGGTTAGCCCGAATCCGACCAACGACATGACCGGAAAACCAAGCCCCTCGGCGTTCGAATGTCGGACGCTGAGGGGTGTTTTTTGACCTACATTTGAGCAGCCCCAAGCCCCAGAGGATTCCACCGATGCAGCCTGTCCCGCCCGAACTGATGCAGTCGGCCGCCCAGATGGTGATCTATCTTTTCACCGTGGTCGCCGTGTTCTTTAGCCTGATGTGGACGGCACGGGCATGAGCAAAGAGGGGAGACGGTTTAGGGCGTAGGGGTCGGGGAGTGGAGGTCCCGCTCAGACGGTTACTCCCTCACCCCTAAACCCTAACCCGATCCCCTAACTCGACCTAGTTTGATGGAGAGGTCCTTCATGATGAGTCATTTCACCGGCACCTTGGCGGATAACTGGCATGTCTGGCTAGTCACCGTGGTGTTAGTCGTCGCCGCAGTGATCGACGGCTACAAGCTCAAGGTTCCCAATTGGATCACCTTCCCGATGATCATTAGCGGCTGGATCTACTCGACGGTCATCGGCGGTTGGGGGGGCTTGGGGGAAAGCCTGATCGGCACGGCCGTCGGGCTGGGACTGCTGTTGCCCGCCTACGCGATTGGCGGGATGGGCGCCGGCGACGTGAAGTTGCTCATGGGGGTGGGGGCCTGGATGGGCGCCAAAGACACCTTCTGGGCCTTCCTCGTGTCGGCCATCGTTGGCGGCGTCATTGCCGTGCTCATGGTCGCTTACCACCGCCAGTGGAAGCACCATATCTCCCAGTTCTGGACCATTCTGACCGAGATCTTCGTGATCCGGAGCCCCAGCCAGTTGTCGGCCATCGCGGCCGACCGCAAGCCGACCATGCGGCTTCTGCCCTACGGGATTCCGATCGCGATCGGCTCGATCGCCTACTTTGCTTGGTGGGGAATGCTTTTATGAGATCGCCACTGACGAATCTTGCCTCTAATGGGTGTGGTAACCACCAATCTGGGCATCTGCTAGCACAGCTTCATCCACGAAACTGTCGCTTCACACTGGAGAAACTTTGCCGAATATGCCGAAAGAATCGGCAAGGCGTAGCGGCGGTTGAGTTTGCCGTGGTCGCGCCCCTATTCTTCCTCCTCATCATGGGGATGATTGAATTCGGACGCATGATCATGGTTCAACAGGTGATTACCAACGGTTCCCGTGAAGGGGCGCGGCTCGCGGTCCTCGATGGTGTCACGACCACCGAGGTGACGTCGACCGTGGACAACTACCTGCGCAACGCAGCGGTGAATGGCGCGACTGTACGGGTCGTTCCGGATCCGCCTAGTTCTGCCGGTTATGGCGAGCCTGTCACTGTTACCGTCTCTGTGCCTTTTAATCAAGTTAGCTGGCTTCCGTCGCCAATGTTTTTAGGCGGAAACACCTTGAACGCGTCGACTGTGATGCGGCGGGAAACGGTCAACTGATCCAGCTTTTCGGGTGGTGGCCCAAGGCCGTCTGTGCGGATAGGCCGACGGACGCGGCCGCTGCCCGGAGCTTTCGGGGGAATTCATGCGAGCAAAGTCGCTATTTTTACTCATGCTGGCCCTGGGCTGCGGCCTGGTCGCCTCGATTGGCATTACGCAGGTCATGGCCAAGCGGACAACGGCCGTCCAGACGCCCGCCGTCGACATGACGACCATCTTTGTGGCCCTCGACGACATCCCGACGGGAGACCCGGTCACTCCCCAGTTGATCAAGCTTGAGCAGTGGCCCAAGGACAAGATCCCCCCCGGAGCCCTGACCCAGTTGGAGGACGTGGAAAACCGCCGGCCGAAGACCAAGATCTACAAGGGAGCCCCGCTCCTGGAGAATCAGCTTCTCCCCAAGGGGGCCAACCAAGGCGCTACCGTCCAGATCCCGAAGGGGTATCGGGTTGTGGCCGTGAAGGTCGATGACGTCAGCGGCTCGAGCAACATGATCCGTCCCGGCGACCGGGTCGACGTCCTGATCCACGTACAACGCGATCCGGCCCGAGGCATCGACACCACCAAGGCCCAGACGATCCTCGAGGACATCAAGGTCTTCGCGATCAACGATGTCTTCGATCTCGACGCTGCCGGACATGAGAAGAAGGTCGCGGCCCGTACGGTCTCCTTGCTGGTCACGCCCAGCCAGGCGGAAAAGATCACCTTGGCGACCGAGATGGGCAAACTGCGACTGGTGATGCGGAGCTTCGAGGACGACACCCAGGTCAACTCGGCCGGTGCCGTGCCCGAAGATCTGTTCAACAGCAACGAGTCGGCCGATCGCGGCAAAGACGATCCGATCCCCGCGTCGGCGCCGCTGGCCAAACCGGACAAGACCGACGACTTCCTCAAGTTCCTCAACGGGAAGCAGCCGGAGAAGCGGCAGCCGGAGAAACTGGCGGACAAGCCGGCGCCGGTCGAGCCGAGCGTGATTGCTGAGGGGCCGAAGGAGCCGAACAACTGGACGATACGCGTGATCGCCGCGGCGCAGGTCAACGACGTGGTCCTGCAAATGAGCGATCGAACGACCCCCAACGCTTCGGCGCCGGGGAATGAGCGATGGAAGACCGCCACCTCTCCGACGACGGAACCCAAGGCCGTGGTTCCCGTGTCGGTTGAGCCGGCGGCCTCCACCCCGGAGGGTACCCCCGCGAAGGATCCGCAACCAGAGCCTGCAACGCCGACTTCGGACGAGCCCCCGATGGAGCACGAGAAGAGATAACCCAGCGAGTCTCCGGGCTGGCTGGATGCGGCACGGACGGATCACCGCCCGAGTGATGGGGCGGCAGGATTCTGCACTAGGCAAGGAAGTTCAAGGATGATGAGGCTTACGCTTTGGGGGATTTTGCCCCTTTCGCTCTCGTTGGTCGTTGCCACGATGCACGCGCCCGGCTGGGCCGCTCCGCCCAGTGCGGCCCCCGTCGCGACCCCGGGGGACGTGCCCTCGCCGGCGATCCTCCACAAGGTGACCGGCGCCACCGAGCGGCAGGAGATGACCGTCAACACCAGCCGCATCCTCACCTTGGATCTCAAGATCCCCCAGGCCCAGGTCAACAATCCCGAAATCCTCGAGTTGACCCCGTTGGCGCCCAATCAGATCCAGGTCTTTGCCAAGAAGACGGGCGTGACCCAGGTCAACCTGTGGGACGAGAACCAGCGGGTCTACACGATCGACGTCATCGTCTTCGGCGATGCCCAAGAGCTCTCGATGGTCCTCCGCACGGAGTTTCCCGACGCCGCCTTGCGGATCCGGCCGGTCTCCAACGGCGTGCTGATCTCCGGCTTCGTCCCGGAGGCCGAGCAGGTCAGCAGCATCGTGCGGATCGCCGAGGAGTATTATCCCAAGGTGATCCCGCACATGAAGGTCGGTGGAGTCCAGCAGGTGCTCTTGCACTTGAGGGTGATGGAGGTCTCGCGCACCAAGCTGCGGGCGATGGGCTTCGACTTTGCCCAGCTCTCCAACGGCAACATGAACTCCCTGGTGCGTTCGGGGGTCGGCAGCCTGATCGGCGTGCCCACCGATGAGGGCAAGCTTCCGATCAGTACGTCGTCGACCTTCCAGTTCGGCGTGGTCGACGGCAACAGCGCCTTCTTCGGCGTCTTGGAGGCGATGCGCAAAGACAACATGATGAAGATCCTTTCCGAGCCGACGCTGGTGACCGTCAGCGGCCGGCCGGCCCAGTTCCTTTCCGGCGGATCGGTCCCCGTGATGACCGGTGGCGGCCTGGGGATCCCGGCCAACACTGAATACAAGGACTACGGCACGCAGATCGACTTCGTGCCGATCGTGCTGGGCAACGGCAAGATCCGCCTCGAGGTCCGCCCGGAAATCAGTGAGGTCGACGAAAGCCGCAGCTTGGAATCGCAGCCGGCCTTCCGTGTGCGCAAGGCCGACACGGGTGTGGAAATGGCCGCCGGCCAGACCCTGGCGATCGCCGGGTTGATCCAGACGGTGGTCGAATCGCAACGCAAGGGGCTCCCCTGGGTCAGCGAAGTCCCCTACGTCGGCGCGTTGTTCCGCCGGGTCGAGGAGCAGCGGAACGAGGTGGAAGTCTTGATCATGGTCACGCCGGAACTCGTCGATCCGATGGATCCCGACGAGGTGCCGCCCTGCGGACCGGGGATGGAGACCGACAGTCCCAGCGATTGGGAGCTGTACATGAAGGGCTACATCGAGGTCCCGAAATGCTGCCCCAACGGGCAGTATCCCGGGCCTGCCCCGGGGCGGATGCTCCCTGCCGGCCCGGCTCCGGGGCCCGGCACGCCGCTGCCGCCGCCCTCGGGGGCCACCGGCCAGCGCACGACGCCGGCGACGGCCGCCCAGGTCTCCGTGAAAAACTCCGTCAATCGGCAAAACCGGACCGCGACGTCGTCGAATTCCGCCCGGCAGCCCCTTCCCAGCTTTAAAGGACCGGTTGGATATGACGTTGTCAAGTAAGTGAGCAATACTTGGATAGTGGTAGTGGAGATGGGGGCGCAACCTACGCCCCCACTCCCTTTTTTGCCCCTGCGATCCCGCCGCATCTCCAAACCTGATGAGTTGAACCGGCCATGAGTAACGTCCTCCGCTTGGCCATTGTCGATCCCAACGACAGATCCCGCGAGTCCATGAAAGGGATGCTGTTGGGCATGGACATGATCTGGCTTGAGGCCGAGTGTTCGCGCTACGAGTTCTTCGCCGACGTCATCGGCCAGACCCATCCCGACATCGGTATCGTGGCCATCGACCACGATCCGGACAAGGCCCTCGAACTAGTCGCCAGGCTCAGCGAGGGCAGCCCCGAGTGTTCGGTGCTGGTGCTCAGTTCGGCGAACGACGCCAATCTGATCCTCCATGCGATGCGCGCCGGGGCCAAGGAGTTTCTCCCCCAGCCGGTCCGCATCGAAGACCTCCTGGCCGCCCTGGGCCGGATCAGCGAACGACGCTTCGGACGCGGCGAGAACAAGCCCCGCGGAAGTCAGGTGATCGCCGTGGCCGGCGCGATCGGCGGCGTGGGCACGACCAGCATGGCGGTCAACCTGGGCTGCGCCTTGGCCAAGGACACGCGGAATTCCGTGGCCCTGGTCGACCTCGACCTCTGCCTCGGCGACGCCGACGTCTTCCTCGACACGATCCCCGATTACACGCTGGTCGACGTCGCCCAGAATGTCACCCGGCTCGACTTCAGCCTCCTGAAGCGGTCGCTGACCAAGCATTCCTCGGGCTTGTTCCTCCTGCCCCGGCCCGTGCAACTGGCCGACATCTCGCTGGTCACGCCCGAGGATCTCCAACGGGTCATCGGCCTGTTGAAGGCCACGTTCACCCACCTGGTGCTCGATCTGTCGAAGAGCTACAGCCCGTTGGATATGATCGCCCTGGAGATGGCCACGCAGGTCCTCCTGATCACGCAGCTGGACCTTCCCTGCCTGCGCAACGTGGTCCGGTTGATGATGTCGTTCAGCGAGATGAACAGCCTGGACCAGAAGGTGCGGATCGTGATCAACCGCGTCGGCCTCGACTCCGGCCACATCACGCTCAAGAAGGCCCAGGAAACGATCGGCCGGGACATCTTCTGGCAGATCCCCAACGACTACCGGGCGATGGTCGACTCGCGCAACAACGGCGTGCCGCTCATCGAACAATCGCCCAAGGCCTCGGTGACCCAGTCGATCCTCGCGCTGGCCGACGCCCTCTCCGGCGATCCGAAAGCGGCCGCCGACACGACCGCGGCCAAGAAATCGTCCGGTCTCACCAAACTCCTCAGCCTCCTGCCCGGCAAGAAATAGCCCGTGTGCCGTGTGCCACTGCTTGCCAAGAAGGCAAGCAGTGGCACACCTCCCGCAATCCCAAATCCCAAATCCGAAATCCTAGGGTCCGAACCGCACCTCCATCGGCCCCACCGCCTGGCCCGATGCGGCTTCGCGGATCCGGTCGTGCGGGGCGGTCTCCCAGGCTCGCGTGCGCTTGCCCGCTTCCGACTTCGAGCAGGAAAAGGCAAAATCGCCGCAGACCGGCGTGGCGACCTGGGTGCCGTCGGCAAGCGTGACTTCCAACCGCAGGTGGGCCACGCCGAACACCGCCCGCTCGGGATTGCCGATCTCCACGCGATTGGCCACTCGCAGCGAGGAGAGCTTGTCGCGCGGGATGGCGATCCGTTTCTCTTCCCAGAACACGTTGTAGCTCGGCCCGATCTGGGCCTCGGCCACCGGCTGGCCATTGACCGTCACGTTGATCGGCGTTCGCCCTTCCGCCCACGGGCAGAAGACCACGGCCGCCTCCTTCGCCGTCTCCAACTGGGCCTGGCTGACCGCCGGCCGTCGGACCGGCGCCGGCTGCTCCACGTCGCTCACGCGGCCCGGCTCCTGCCAGGCGAATTTCCGCACCGCGCCCCGGCCGGGCACGCACCACGCGACCTCCACCTTGGGGCCGTCGACGCGCACCAGGTAATAGCCGGCCGGCGAACCCTCCAAGAAGCCCCAGCAATAGGGCGTCTCGGCCGCGGGAAACAGCAACGCCCGCCGCTCCTCAATCGGAATCAGCTGATCGCCTGCGACGGTGGTAACCCCCTGGATCTGCGTCACCGGCTGGTCGTCGAACTCGCGCACGCAGGCGATCGTGTTGTGCGTGTGCCCACAGAAGTACGCATCGACGCGATACTGCTTCACCAGCGGCAAGAGCGACTCCGTCAACGCCGGGCTGCTGAACCCGGACCGCGCGACCGTCCAGAGCGGATAGTGGGCGAACAGGAACAGATGTTTCGCCCCGGCCGCCTTTGCCGCCGTGAGCGTCTCGTCGACGAACGTTGCCTGGGCTTTCAGATCCGCCGGCGCGAAATCGAGAAACACGAAGCACGCGTTGCCATAGCGGAAGGCAAACCACGTCTGCTCGAGCGGCCGTCCCAACTGCTTGCCGATCTGGGGCAGTACGATTTCACGAAACGCCTTGTGGCCCGGGTCATGCTTGTCGTGATTTCCCACGGAGATGAACAGCGGCCGGCCGAGCGCCTCGCCGAGGTCGCCCATGGCGAACGTCCACTCCTGTTTCATCCCCTCATACCCGGCCAGCACGAATTTCCGTTTTCCCTCGGGCGTCGTCGCATACGTTCCCCCCTCGACCACATCGCCCGTCTGGCACACAAACGCCACCTCCGGATGCTTTGTGCGGATCTCTTCGCCCAGTCGATGGATGAGCGGCCTGACCTTGAACTCCGGTGCCGTGTAGTGCGTGTCGCCCAGCACGGCAAAGCTAAACGGCTCTGCCGATTTCGACAACACCGGCAGCTCATCGGCCTGGCAAAAGACCGTCGCAAGGGCCACGGTGACGAGGGTGGACGCGAATACTCGGAAGCACATCATCAGTGGAATCTCCAATTCTGCATGGTCCCTGCCCCAACCGTTCAGCCCCGGCACTTGTGCCGGGCGAATGCCAAATCAAACAATCCCCGCTCACTCGCGGGTCTTGAAACATCGTCTATTCTAACTTCGCCGTGTTGGCCGCCACAACGCCCACACCACGCGTTGGTTCCGTCCCCGCCGGGCTTGCCCCGGCGGAACGGAGGATTGGGTGGACTACCCCAGGAAACACTCCCCAAGCCATCCGCCCCCGCTGGGCTTGTCCCAGTGGAGCGCGGGATTGATCCGGCGGTCCCGAGAGTTCGACAATCCTTCGCTTCCCCGGGACAAGCCCGGCGGGGGCGCGAAGTTCGCGGGGCGTGGCCGGTAGTGCGCCAATCCTGCGTTCCACTGGGGCAAGCCCAGCGGGGACGTTGCGCGTGCCGACATTTCCAGCCTGAAGATCAATAGCCCCGGCACTTGTGTCGGGCGAATGCTCCTCCGGCAATCCCCGTTCACTCGCGGATCTTGAAACGTCGTCTATCCTAACCTCGCCGTGTTGGCCGCCACAACGCCCACACCCCGCGTTCGTTCCGTCCCCGTCGGGCTTGCCCCGGCGGAACGGAGGATTGGGTGGACTACCCCAGGAAACACTCCCCAAGCCATCCGCCCCCGCTGGGCTTGCCCCAGTGGATCGCGGGATTGATCCGGCGGTCCCGAGAGTGCAACAATCCTTCGCTCCCCCGGGACAAGCCCGGCGGGGGCGGATGGCTTGGGGAGTGGCCGGTAGTGCGCCAATCCTGCGTTCCACTGGGGCAAGCCCAGCGGGGACGTTGCGCGTGCCGACATTTCCAGCCTGAAGATCAATAGCCCCGCCACTTGTGCCGGGCGAATGCCAAATCAAACAATCCCCGTTCACTCGCGGGTCTTGAAACGTCGTCTATCCTAACCTTGCC
>JBDKTH010000346.1:0-3999 GCA_039680305.1 Thermoguttaceae bacterium
CAACAACACCGGAGAGGGGATCGTCGGTTTACCCATAGGGAATCACTGATCAGGCCGCCACTTCTTTGACATCACCGTGGGGCCATTCTACCATGGACGCCGTTTTGTAGCACCGCCGGTCCTGGGAGACGATCAAGTCCCAACTACCATGGTTTAGCCCGGTCGCTTGCGACCGGAGGAGGGCTGGCGGGACGCCTGCACCACAAGCAGGCCGGTCGCCAGAAAGAAACGCTAGGCCCCAAGAAACGCCAAAGCCCCGCGGGGCATCCCGGGGGCTTTGAGCGTGCTTCGAGTTCGAGTCGACGACCGCCTAGGCTTCTTCGACGGCGGCCATGATCTCATCGGAAATGTTGAAGTTGGACGAAACGCTCTGCACGTCGTCGTGGTCGTCCAGCCGCTCCATGAGCTTGAGGACCTTGCGGGCCGTGTCGGGGTCGGTCACGTCGACGGTGTTCTTGGGCATGACCGCCAACTCCTGCACCTCCGGCTGGATCCCCGCGGCCACGAGGGCGTCGGAAACCGCGCTATACGCCGACGGATCGCAGGTGACCTCGAATTTGTCGTCAACCCGCTTTACGTCGTCGGCGCCCGCTTCGAGGGCGACCTCCATCAGTTTGTCTTCCTCGACCTTGTCGGCGGGGATGGCAAACAACCCCTTCTTTTCGAACATCCAGGCGACGCAATTGGTCGCGCCCAGCTTGCCGTCCGAGATGTCGAAGATCTTGCGGATTTCCGGGGCGGTGCGATTGCGGTTGTCGGTGAGCACTTCGCACATCACCGCCACGCCGCCGGAGCCATAGCCTTCGTAGACCACTTCGTCGATGGTTCCGCCGTCCAGTTCGCCGGTGCCGCGTTTGACCGCGCGCTGAATGTTGTCCTTGGGCATGCTGACGGCCTTGGCGGCGTCGATCGCCGCCCGCAGGCGCAGATTCATGTCCGGATCGCCGCCGCCGTGGCGGGCCGCGACAATGATCGCCTTGGCCAACTTGCTCCACACCTTGCCACGCTTGGCGTCCACCGACGCTTTCTTGTGCTTAATCGTGGCCCAATGGGAATGTCCTGACATAGGATCGTCCCTCTACTAGCAGTTATGGTTTCTTGGAAATCTTGGCTTCTACGGCTTTCGCCTTGTCGGCCTCATTGGCCTTCTGGAATCCCTCGGCGGCACGGCGCCAAGCCGTTTGCGCCTTGTCCGGTTGTTTCGCCTTTGCGTAGGCATCGCCCAAGTGATCGAGGATCACCGGGTCAGGGTCGCCGCCAGCGGCCTTCTCCAGCTCGCGGATGGCCTCCTCGTAACGGCCGAGCCGATACAGAGCCCATCCGAGGCTGTCACGGTAAGCCGGATTCTTCGGCTCCGCGTCGATCGCCTTCTGGATCATCCGCACGGCCCGCTCCAGGTGCTGATTCCGCTCGACCCAGAGGTACCCCAGGTCGTTCATCGCCGACACGTCGTCGGGAAACTCGTCGAGCACTTGTTCGAGCCATTCCTGGGCCTGAGGGATTTTATTGGCCAGGACGGAAAGATTCGAGAGCACTAAACGCGCTTCCCGCATCAGTTGCCGGATCTCGGCCGAACTGTGGTCGCTGTCATACTGTTTGATCAGGTCCTCGTAGACCTTAACGGCCTCGTCGTTGCGATTGGCATGATACAAGACCCACCCCACTCGGCTCAGAAACCGGGGGGAATCGTCTCGCAATGTCACAGCCTTCCGGGCGGCGACCAGGGCCGCCTCTGTCTGGTGGTTCATCTCCAATGCCCCGGCTAGGTAGTATTGGAGCACCGCCTCATCGTCCGGCATCGCCTTCTCGTCAATCGCCTGCTGGATGACCTGAGCCGCCCGAGTATACTCTTCTTTCATCAGCAGCCCCAGCCCCCAGGCCAAAAGCACTTCGCCGGCTTGTTCCTTGTTGGCAGCCGCCGCCAGGCGGAAGAACTCTCCGGCCAGATCGAACTGCTTGGCCTCAAGGGCTAACAGAGCTACGGCAAGCCGCTGCTCGTGACTGAGTTGGTTGGCTTGAAGCCTCTTGCGGGCGACATCGACGATGGCCTTGTTCAGGGCGGCGTCCTTTCCGAGCGACCGCCCCTCCTCGCCCAGGGCCTCCAAACCACCGGCTTTGGCCACCGCATCACCAAGAATGTCCAGCATTCGCTCGGGCCGCATGGTCTTGCGGTAGATACTCAACAGCTTGCGGTAGCCGGCGGCCGTGGGTGTCTTCTTGACGAGTTCTTGAAACAGCGGCTCCGCCTTGTCCAATTGGTCCGCTGCTTCGTACTGTTCGGCGAGGAAATAACCTGCCGGCACGTTGGTCGGATCGGACGCATGAAGCTTCTCCAGGCGGCCGATCAGTTCGCCCTTCTTGTTCAGCGTTCCCAACACCTCAGCCAGAAGTCGGTAGGGGGCCACCCCTTCGCTCGACAACCGCTCGTCGAAGGCGGCCTGCAGGCGCACGAGGGCCTGGTCGGGCTTGTTGGTCTTGATGTCGACCCGAGCCAGGTTGTAGTTCAGAAGCCCCTTGTTGGGGGCCAGTTCATGCGCCTTCTCAAAGGCCTTCACCGCCTCCGACGGCCGGTTGGCCAGGAGGAAGCACTCGCCGATCAGGTTGTAAGTCGGTCCTGGCTCGCCGAGGAGGATCTTCTGGAGTTCGTCGTCGATGGCGTGCTTTTTCGGGTCAGCGAGGGCCTCCAGCACCAGCGTGAAGCTAGCGGCAGCCTTGTCGTACTCGTCGGCCAGGTGGCACAGCCGCGCCAGTTCCATCTCCAGCAGTAAGTCGGCGCCCGTCTTCTTGGCCTTCTTGCGGATCGCGATCGCCTTTTCGTACATCGCCACCGCCTGATCCCACTCGCCTCGCTCGGTCAGATAAACGCCTAAGCGGCGGAGGACCATCGGATCGGTGTCCACCATTTGCACCACTTTCAGGGCATATCGGACAGCTTCGCCATGGCGATCGAGCCGGACCGCCAATGGGACAATCGCTCGGGCCACGGTGACTGCCGTGGGATCGTAGCGCAGAGCCCGCTGATAGAGTTGGAGGGCTTCGGCGAAGCGTTCCTGCTCCTCCAGCAGCCGAGCCGCGGAAAACAGCGACAGGGCCTCAAGCCGATCTTGTTCGGCATCGCTTCGGGGTTTGATTGGCTTGAGCAGCTGGGGCTTCTCTTCGAGGGCGAGCACCCCGGGCGAGCGATGCTCGGCGACCGCCACAACGTGCGAGGCGGGGGCTGCTCGGAGTGGGGAAGCGGCAATCATCAAACTGGCACAGCAAGCACCCAACGTGCCGAGGGCAGGCCCAACCAGTCGTGCTCTTGATCGTAAGCGACAACGCACGGGGATCCTCCGATCACCCCGGCCTCAGCGTGGCTTGCGTTTCGTCAGCCCGCTGGACCCGGGTTCCTTACCTGCCTCTTTTTTCTTGCTGGCTTCCGCTTGCGACTTGTCTTTCTCGGCGGCATCTTTTTTCTTGGCAGGCGGCTCCTTCTTGGCGGCCGCGGACTTTTTCTTGCCAGTCTCGGCCTCTTTGGCTTCGACAGCCGCCTTCTTCCGCTCGGCCGGTTTCGCTTCCGCCTTGGCTGGCTTCTCTTCGGCGGCCTTGGCTTTGGCCGTGTCGGCCTTCGTCTCCTCCAGCTTCTTTTTGGCCGAACCGCGTTTCGTCTTGGACTCGGCCTTTCCTTCGCTGGCGGCGGGCGTGGTCGCGGCAGGTTTGGCCTCCTTCTTGCTAGCCGGCTTCGCTTCCGCCGGAGCGGCCTCTTCCGATGGTTTGCGACGCTTTGGCAAGCGATCGCGCACGGCCGGATTGATCTCCAGAAGGATTTCGTGGAACGACGGCGCGTAGGGGTTGGCGATGAAGTCGGCCCCGAGCTGGTGCACCAGGGAGCCGAACTCCACTCCCTTCGGCTTGGCAATCGCCCGCTCCAGGCCCGCGATGGTGCCGCTCTTCACGTCCTCGTCGGAGGCCACCTCCAGAAGGCGAAGCGCGTTGAGGGTGCCGGAGTCGAGGGGGATC